>JAQGHK010000591.1 GCA_028288875.1 Phycisphaerales bacterium
AACGGACCAACTGCTGCTGGCCACCGATGCCGATGCGAAAAAACATCTCTCTGAACTGATGTTCCAATACGGCCGCTATCTGATGATTGCCTGCAGTCGCCCCGGCGATCAGCCGGCGAATTTGCAGGGGATCTGGAACGAGGAAATGCGGGCACCGTGGAGTGGGAACTTCACGATCAACATCAACACGCAGATGAACTACTGGCCGGCCGAGCCGGCGAATCTGGCGGAGTGTCATCGGCCGTTGCTGGATTTCATCGGCGAACTGGCGGTGACTGGGCGGCAGATCGCCAAGACGAATTACGGATGCGAGGGGTGGTGCGCGCATCACAACGCGGATTTGTGGCGCAACGCCGCGCCCGTCGGCGACTGGGGCGCACCGCCGGCCGACCCGGTCTGGGCGATCTGGCCGATGGGCGGCGTCTGGCTGTGTCAGCACTTGTGGGAGCATTACGCATTCGGCGGCGATCTGAATTATCTGCGACAGGCCTACCCGACGATGAAAGGGGCCTGCGCGTTCATCTTGGATTTCCTGGTCGAAGGGCCGGACGGCACGTTGACGACGTCGCCGTCGACCTCGCCGGAGCACAACTTCATCACGCCCGACGGCGGCCGTCGCGCGTTGTCGGTCGGCAGCACGTGCGATCTGGCGCTGATTCACGACCTGCTCACGAACACGATCGAGGCCAGCAAGGCGCTCGACATTGATGCCGATTTCTGTGCCCGCCTGCGGCAGACGCTCGATCGGCTGGCCAAGCAGCGCATTCTGCCCGATGGCCGCCTGGCCGAGTGGAGTCATGATTTTCCGGAGGCGGACGCCCATCACCGCCACGTCTCGCACCTGCTCGGCGTGCATCCCGGCCGGCAGTGGACGGGCACCAGCGAGGAAGGGCGATCGATGATGGCGGCGGCGCGGAAGTCGCTTGAAATGCGCGGTAATGCCAGCACGGGCTGGTCCTTGGCGTGGAAGATCAATCTGTGGGCCCGCCTCGGCGACGGCGAACAGGCGCTCGACTGCATCCGCATTCTGCTCACGCCCGTGACTGATCGCAGCGAGCAATGGCAAGGCGGCGTATACCTGAACCTGTTCGACGCCCATCCGCCGTTTCAGATCGACGGCAACTTCGGCTTCACCAGCGGCGTCTGCGAAATGCTCCTGCAAAGCCACGCCGGCGAACTCCACCTGCTGCCCGCGCTGCCTAAGGCTTGGCCGGACGGCCGAGTGCGGGGGCTGCGGGCCCGGGGCGGGGTGACGGTGGACCTAATCTGGCAGGGCGGCGCGCTCGTCCGAGCGGAGCTCCTGAGCGAGCGATCGCAACAGGTCGCCGTCCGAGTCGGAGATCAAACCCGTTCAACCGAACTGCTGGCCGGCGAACGTGTAATTCTAACGCCGTAAGCGTTCGCTGAAGATATTCTTATCGCCTGTAAGTCACGTGCCTACGATGCGAAGCGTCATTCCTCCTGACGCGCTGCCGTAATCTTGTTGACACTTCCGTATTTCCGTTCTAAATTCAAAATTAGAATATGGATTCGACATTTAAAATCCTCGGCTCGGCCCTTGCCGGCACTGTTTTGACCTTTTCCCTGGCCTGCGATAGCAAGAAGCAGCAAGCCGGTCCCCCTCAAATGCCGCCGCCGGTGGTGAACGTCGCGGAGGCGAAGGCCTCGGACGTTCCGATGTATCTCGATGAAATCGGCAAAGCCACGGCGCTCGAAGCCGTCACGATCACGCCCCGGATCGCCGGGCAGATCGTCGAACGAAAGTTCGAAGACGGTGCCGATTTGAAGAAGGGCCAAGTGCTCTTTCAGATCGACCCGGCTCCGAGCCAAGCCGCTTTGGCGGTCGCTCAGGCGCAGGTGGCCCAGTCGAAGGCGGCCGCCGAGTTCGCGAAGATCGAACTCGACCGCTACACCGCCGTCGCGGGCACCCGGGCTATCAGTAAGTCGGACCTGGACACCAAGCAGAACGCGGTAGACGTAGCGAATGCTCAGGTGGCTGCGGCGCAAGCGGCGACGCAGACGGCCCAGATTAATTTGGACTTCTGCACGATCCGCTCGCCGATCGACGGCCGGGCGGGCTCGCGCATGGTCGACGTCGGCAACGTCGTCAAAGAAAACGAAGCGGCGCTGCTGAGTGTGCAGAAGATCGACCCGATCTATGCCGACTTCACCGTCAATGAACAACAGCTCGCCGCGGTCCGCACGAACATGGCGGACGGCAGCCTGAAGGTGATCGTCAGCCTCCCGACCGACGGCGAGAAGCCCGGCCGCGAAGGAACGCTCACATTCCTGGATAACGCCGTGCAGGACGGCACCGGCACGGTGAAGCTTCGCGCCCTTGTCGAGAACAAGGACCTTCACTTCTGGCCCGGCCAGTTCGTGAACGTGCGGCTGGTGCTCAAGACGCTGAAGGACGCGGTGCTCGTGCCGACCTCGGCGTCGCAGATGAGCCAGAAGGGTCCGTTCGTGTTCGTCGTTAAAGCCGACATGACCGCCGAGATGCGGCCAGTCACGCCGGGGCAAATGCAGGGTGACAACCTTGTCATCGCCAAAGGCCTGGCGGCAGGCGAGAAGGTCATCACCGACGGCCAGATGATGGTGCGTCCGGGTGGGGCGGTGCGCCTGCCCGGCCCGCCTCCGGGCCAGGCGTCCGCGGGCGAGAATCCGGCTGATCCGTCGAAAGCAGCCGGCGCACCCGCCGGTGCTTCGCAGGGCGGTGCCGATGCACAGAATCCGCAACCGGGTAAGGGCGGCAATGAAGGGGGTAAGTCGTGAATTTGTCAGAACCCTTCATCCGTCGCCCGGTCATGACGATCCTGCTGACGCTCAGCGTGATCGCATGGGGCGCGTATTCGTACATGAAGCTGCCGGTGAACGACCTGCCGGCCGTCGATTATCCCGTCATTCAAGTGCAGGTGAGCTATCCGGGTGCCAGCCCGGAGACGATGGCCAGCAACGTCGCCACGCCGCTGGAACGCCAGTTCATGCAGATTCCCGGCCTGGAGTTGGTGACCAGCAAGAGCGGGCAGGGCAACACCAGTTTCTCGCTGCAGTTCGCGCTCACCAAGAGCCTGGACTCGGCCGCGACAGACACGCAGGTGGCCATCACGCAGGCGACCGGCAATCTGCCCGTCGATCTGCCCAGCCCGCCCACGCTCAGTAAGAACAACCCCAACGATCAGCCGATCATGTACCTGGCCCTCACCAGTGACACGGCCACGCAGGGGCAGATCTACGACTTTGCCAATACACAGGTCAGCCAGCAGATCAGCATTCTGCCGGGCGTAGCCCGCGTGCAGGTGTACGGCACCAAAGGCGCCGTCCGCATCAAGGCCGACCCCAGCAAACTGGCGACGCGCGGCATGACGCTGGCGACGCTGACGAGTGCCATTCAGAGCGGCACCGCCTACAGCGGGGCCGGCCAGTTCGATAACGCCAATGAAACGATGATCCTGCGTCCGCAAGGTCAGCTGGAGAACGCCGAGCAGTACAACAAGCTGATTGTCTCCACCAGCAAGGCCGGGGACCCGGTCTATCTGCGCGACGTCGCGACGGCCAGCGATGCCGTGCAGGACGAGCGCATCCACATGAGCTTCTGGTCGCGTGAGTACGGCTCGCCGTCGGCGACCGTGGTCTGCGCCGTGAACCGTCAGGCCGGTGGTAACGCCGTGGCCGTGACGAAGGCCATTCGCGATCTGTTGCCGCAGTTGAATGCGGAGCTGCCGCCAAGCGTTCGCCTGACGCCGATCTACGACCGCTCGGTGACGATCGTCAACAGCATTAACGACGTGCAGGAGACGCTGATCATTGCGTTCGTCCTGGTGGTGCTGGTGATCTTCCTGTTCCTGGGCCGGGCGAAGGACACGCTGATTCCGGCGGTGGCGTTGCCGCTGTCGCTGCTGATCACGTTCATCGCCATGTGGGCCTTGGACTACAGCCTGGACAACCTTTCGCTGATGGCGTTGACGCTGGCGATCGGCTTCCTCGTCGACGACGCGATCGTGTTCCTTGAGAACACCGTCCGCCGGATGGAAGAGGGCGAGGCCGTCATGGAGGCCACGCTCAACAGTGCCCGAGAAATAAGTTTCACCATTCTGTCGATGACGTTGTCGCTGGCGGCGGTGTTCCTGCCGCTGGTGCTGATGCCCGGCCTGATGGGGCGTATTTTCCGCGAGTTTTCCGTCACGATCATTATCGCCATTTTCGCCAGCGGCATCGTGTCGCTGACGTTGACGCCGATGATGTGCAGCCGTCTGCTGGCTGCGCGTGGACCCAAAGAGAAAAAGCCGTGGCTGGAACGCACGGCCAGCCGGATCGAGCACGCGGTGCTGGATGTGTACGGGCGGACGCTCACCTGGGCGCTGCGCTTTCATCTGATCAGCGCGGTCGCGTGGGTGGTTTGTCTGGTCGGCACGGGTTACCTGCTGATGACGCTGCCGAAGAGCTTCCTGCCGGTCGGCGACAGCGGTTTCGTCTTCGGCCTGATGATCGGGCCGGACAAAGCCAGCTTCATGAAGATGCGGCAGTACCAGGACAAGGCCGAGAAGGTTATGCAGGCGAACGACGCGGTCAGCGCGACGTTCACCATGACCGGCAACGGCCAGTTCCTGACGTATAACCAAGGATTGCTCCTGGCCTTCCTGGAACCGCGCGACAAACGCGGGCCGATCGCCGAAGTGGCCGGCCCGACAGGGCTCATGGGCCATGTCATGGGCGCCGTGCCCGGTATTCTGCCGATCTTCAATCCGCAGCCGGTGCTGAAAATCAGCACGGGTGCGGCGGCCGACAACACCAGCCCGCTGACGTACGCCATTAGTGGGACGAACCCCGAAGAGGTCTACAAGGAAGCTCAGAAACTGCTGCCCAAGTTCCAGGAATTCCACGGCTTCGCCGCCGTTCGAACCGACCTGTACCAGAATCAGCCGTACCTGAATGTGAAGATTCTGCGGGACCAGGCGTCGACCTACGGCGTCAGCGTCACCCGGATCGAACAGTTGCTGGCCAATTCCTACAGCCAGAACTATCTGTATCTGATCAAACGCCCGAGCGACCAGTACCAGGTCATCCTCGAAGCCAACAATCAGAACCGTGAGAACCCGCAGGACCTGGGCAAACTCTATATCAAGAGCGACGACGGCCAACGCAATGTGCCGCTCAGCGCCATTGTCGAATGGGAGCAGCAGCTCGGCCTGCAGCAGGTGAACCACATCAATCAGTTCACCAGCGTGACGTTTGCCTTCAATCTGCTTCCCGGTGTCAGCACCGGTGCGGCGACTGACTTCATTCAGAAGACGGCGGCGGACACGCTGCCGGGCACGATCCGCGGGGCGCTGCAGGGTGAGGCCAAGACGTTCACCGAAACCATCGGCAGCCTGCTCGTGCTGATGGGCGTGGCCGTGTGTGTGATGTATGTGATTCTGGGCATTCTGTACGAGAGCTACGTGCATCCGCTAACGGTCTTGAGTTCGTTGCCGGTTGCCCTTGTGGGCGGCCTGGCGACCCTGGCGATCTTTAGGCAGGAAGCATCGCTTTATGCGTACGTCGGCATGTTCCTGCTGATGGGCATTGTGAAGAAGAACGGCATCATGATCGTGGATTTCGCGCTCCAACGCGTGGGCCATGGTGAGGATGCTCGCAAGTCGATTCACGACGCCAGCATGGACCGTTTCCGGCCGATCATGATGACGACCGTCGCGGCGATCATGGGCGCGCTGCCCATCGCGCTGGGTTTCGGTGCGGACGGCGAAAGCCGTCGGCCGCTGGGCTTGGTGATCGTCGGCGGATTGATCGTCAGCCAGTTCATCACGCTGTACGTCACGCCGGTGATTTACCTGTACGCCGAAGAGTTCCAGGAAAAGGTGCTGGACCGCACGAGCTTCTTCCGCAGCAGCCGTCACCACCAGAACGAAATCGATGCAAGCAGTGCCCAGCCACAGGCCGGCCTGATTGCGGAGGCACACTGATTATGACCAAGACTGCATTTAAAACCGCCAGCGCGTTCGCTCTGGCTATTTCCGCCGCCGGTTGCATGGTCGGCCCGAATTACAAGAAGCCTGAAACGCAGTTGGCCCCCGCGTACTCGGCCACTCAGCCGGCCAGCACGCAGCCGATGGTGGAAGTGCCTCCGGTGGACTTGGCCCGCTGGTGGGAGACGTTTAACGATCCGCAACTCAACCAGTTGATCAGCGACGCCGTCGCGAGCAATTTTGATGTGCAGATCGCCCAGGCACGCGTCCGCCAGGCGCGGGCACAACTGGATGTTGCGTACGGCGGGCTCTTCCCGACCGTCGACGGCAGCGCGTCGTACTCGCGGGCTCGCGCCAGCAAGACCACGTCGTCGGCCACCTTCACCGGCACGAGCAGCGGCACGGGGACCGGAACGACCGGCGGCGCAGCGGGTGGGGCAGCTTTCGGCGGATTCAATCTGCCGACCGAAACCGACCTCTTCCAAGGCGGCTTCGATGCCGGCTGGGAACTCGATGTGTTCGGCGGTCAGCGCCGCACGATTGAAGCAGCCTACGGCACCTTCGAAGCACAGGTCGACGCCCGCCGCGGCGCGTTCGTCACGCTGCTGTCGGAGGTCGCCCGCAACTACATCTTACTTCGCGGCTATCAGTATCAGCTCGCGATTGCGGACAAGAACATCGCCGCCCAGGTCGATACGGTTCAGCTGCAACAGCAGAAATTAACGGCCGGCATTTCGACGGATCTGACGGTCGCGCAGGCGCAGGCGTTGCTCGCCAGCACGCAGGCGCAGCGGCCGACGATTCAGACGCAGGTCAGCCAGGCGATTCACCGCCTGGGCATCCTGCTCGGGCGCGAGCCGACGGCCCTCCAGACCCAACTGGAAACGGCCAGCCCGATTCCGGTCGGCCCGCCGTCGATCCCGCCCGGGTTGCCGTCGGAACTGCTGCGTCGCCGTCCGGACGTCCGCCAGGCCGAGCGCACGCTCGCCAGCGCGACGGCCAGCATCGGCGTCGCGACGGCCGAGCTGTTCCCGAAGTTCAGCCTGAACGGGTCGATCGGCCTGAGCAGCGCGAAGTTCACCAACTGGGGCGACAGCAACAGCATCTTCTGGTCGGTCGGGCCGAGCGTGCAGTGGCGGTTGTTCGACGCCGGCGCGATCCGGGCGAATATCCGCGTCGAAGAAGCGGCCCGCGATGCGGCGATGCTGACCTATCGCCAGACCGTTTACCAAGCTGTGTCGGATGTTGAAGACTCGCTGGTGGCCTATGACCGCGAACAGGCCCGGACAAAGTCGCTCCAGGAAAGCGTGGACGCGAACCGGCGGGCGCTGAACCTGGCCCGGCAGTTGAACGACGCCGGCGTGGTCGACTTCCTGAACGTGCTGACAGCCCAGCAGTCGCTGTTCCAGGCGGAGGATTTGCTCGCCCAGAGCCAGCAGACGGTGTCGACGAATCTCGTTGCCGTCTACAAGGCGCTCGGCGGCGGCTGGGAGACGACCGAAACGCCGCCACAACCGCCGCTCGCGCCGGCCACCCAACCCTTGGCGAGCCGGTAACCGTGGCGAACGTCAAGAACAACTCCTCGGCCAAGGAAACCAAACGTCGCCTCATCGAAGCCGCCGGCGAAGTCTTCGCCCAGCACGGCTTCGAGCGGGCGACGATCAAGGAAATCACCGACCGCGCCGATGCCAGCGTCGCGGCGGTGAATTACCACTTTTCCGACAAGCAGGAACTGTACGACCAGGTCGTTCAATACGTGCACGAGCGCGGCGACGAGACGTTCAAAGCCTGCGGTGACGTTCCAACCGATCTGCCACCGAAGGAGCGGTTGAAGGCGTTCGTCGCCCAGTTGGTCAGCCATGTGCTGGACCCCTCGCAGCCGACGTGGCGCTGCCAGATCAAGACGCGGGAAATGCAGCATCCCAGCGCGGCCACCGAGCGGTTCATCGAGCAGTCGATCCGCCCGTATGTCCGGCAGCTGGAAGAAGTCGTCCAGGACCTGCTCGAGCAACCCGTTCCGCAGCTGGAACTCACGCGGCTGGTCAACAGCGTCATCGGCCAGTGCATTTATTACGCGCACAGCCGCGAGTTGCTGGTGAGGCTTTACCCCGATCAGCCTTCCCCGGCCGACGTGGCAGATGAACTTGCGGACCACATCACCCGGTTCAGCCTGGCCGCTTTATCCTGCTGGCGGGCGCCCGCGAAGGGCTAAGTTTTCGTAAATTGCCGAAATTTCCTTTTCCTCGGCTGCGTGAATCGGTTAAATTCATCCGGTTCGTCAGTGCCCGCACCCGCTAGTTGACCACCCGCAGGGCGTACGATCAGGAGATTTTCGTGTTGTACCGCATTCGCCGGGCCCGATCGGCCGGTTTACTGTCATTCTGCGCCCTGTATGCGCTGGCCTCCGTTCCTGCTTGCGCGGTGGAAATCCCCGATCCGCAGTGGGATACTCCGACTACGTACTACACCGCCGTCGGTTCCGGGGCGACGCAGAAGACGGGCGTTGCTCTCCGCACACAGTTGCAATCGATTCTCAGCAGCGGTTCGGTCAACATCAGCTATGACGCCGAGAAGCTCTCCCTGCCGATCACCGATCGCGTGTACGGCACCACCGCCGCCCAGAAACAAATGTGGGGGGCTTACGACCGAAAAGTGCTCACCGGCGTCTGGGACTCGGCTGCGACCTGGAATCGCGAACACGTCTGGCCCCAAAGCAAACTCGGCGGCAACAGCGATCACGACATGTTCGGCCTGCGTGCGGCGTACGTGCAAAGCAACGGCGACCGTGCCAACTACGGCTACGGCGGCTTCAATATCACCGATACCACTACCTTGGCCGGCAATCTCGCCAAGGCCGCCGGCGCGACCAATCCGCTTTTCTACGCCGGCGCCTTTGACCGCGGCGACACCGCCCGCGCCTGCTTCTACATGGCCACGCGCTACTACGTCGCCAGCGCGCCGACGAGCACCGCGAGTCTGAAGATTCTTGCCAGCACGGACGGCGCAAGCCCCGACGGTTCGCTGACCGATCTCAATTCGATGCTGCGGGCCAACTACCTTGACCCGGTCGACAACTTCGAGCGTCGCCGCAACTCGATGATTTACAACAACACCGAGAACGCGAGCCTCAGTCAGAAGAATCGCAATCCGTACGTCGATCACCCGGAATACGTCTGGTCGGTCTTCGGCGACGGCGCGAACGACAGCCAGATCACGGTCAACACCGGCGGCACGGCCGGCGCGTCCAGCAAGGCCATCGATTTCGGTCGCGTGATCGTCGGCGGCACGGCCCCGGCGCTCAGCACCAGCGTCACGATCAACAAAACCGGCGCCGACCCCACCACCTTCAGCATCGCCACCAGTGGCGGCGCGGTGACCGACAGCGTGAACAACGCGGCCACCGTCCGGAAGAACATCTACCAGACGTTCGATTACGGCGTCGGCGCGAAGTCGATCCCCGTCAGCCTCACGGCAACGACGGCCGCGGCGGGGCTGAAGACCGGCACGGTGACCATCGACAACACCGACATCACCACCCAGGCCGCCGGAACGGGCAATGATGATGGCGACGACACGATTGATCTATCGCTCGCGGTCCTCGATCACTCCAACGCCAGCTTCGTCGCCGGCTCCGACGTCGATGCGATGACGCTGAACTTCGGCGCGGTCAACAAGGACCAGACCGCCACCATGGGCTTCAGCCTGTACAACCTGCTGGCCGCCAGCGGTTACACGGCCGGGCTGGATCTGGACAACATCACCGCCAGCGGCGACACCGCAATGTTCGGCAGCGGCCTGGGCGTGTTCTCCGCGCTCGCCGGCGGATCGGCGGCCGACGCAATGGCGTCATTCACGCCGACTACGCCGGGCGTGTTCTCCGCGACGTACGTGATTGCGGTGTCGGACGAGAATCTGTCCGGCGCGACCGCCGGCACTTCGCTGACATTGACACTGACGGGCGTGACGAATGCCTTTAACGTGCCAGAGCCAACGATCCTCGCGCTCGCCCCGATGCTGGCAATGGTGCTGCGTCGCCGTGGCCGTAATCACCGCCGGGCGGCTTGAGAACTCCCTCTCCCGGTATGGCCGGGAGAGGGTAGGGTGAGGGCTTCACCGGTGGGTCGAAAATGTAGGGCTGGTTGAAAGTGCCGGCGTTTTCCGCCGGACGGCCGCGTTGGCTTGGTCACGCAGGTTCGTCGCTAAGCCCTCACCCTAACCCTCTCCCGGCCGTACCGGGAGAGGGGATCAGAGGCAGTCCCCTCAAGGCATCTCTTACGTGCACCACACGCTCAGCTTTCCCGGCGGGCAGGTGAATATCGCATCGCCATTTTCATCGGCCGTCACGCTCGTCGTGATGTGGCCGGTGCGGTCGTTGAACACCTGGCCGGGCTTGCCGGTGGCGACTTTCTTTTCGCCGCCGTCGCCGGTGCTCATGATGACGACCATGGCTCCGGGGTGTTTCTCATCGCCGCTCCAATGCCAGGCGATGCACTGTGGGTGATCGAGATAGTCGTGCTGATCGCCAAAGCAGAATTCGGCCCGAGCTTTCAGGAACAGATCGATCATCACGCGATGGCTGAGCAGCTTGTGCGACTCGTCCACTGATCCGTCGTTCCCGTAGTAGTCGCCATAGAAAACGCACGGGTAACCGTCGCGGCGCAGCAGGATCAGTGCGTACGCCAGCGGCTTGAACCAATCCATCACCGGTGATTGCAAACTCTGCCCCGGCTGGCTGTCGTGGTTCTCCACGAACGTCACGGCCAGCAGCGGATTGGTGTCGACCAGCGTTCCTTCGAAGACCTTCGACAGGTCGTAATCCCGACCCTTTTCGCCGGCCTCGTGGAAATGGAAGTGCAGCGGCACGTCGAACAGGCTCATGGTGCCTTCGACCGAGTCGATGTAGGCCTTCAGCTCCTCGGGATTCGCGCTCCAGTATTCGCCAACGCCGAACAGCTCACGGCCCGGATGCTTGGTGCGCAGCGCCTCGAACCATTCCTTGTAAAAGCTGGCCGGGATGTGTTTGACGGCGTCGAGGCGGAAGCCTTCGACGTTGGTCGTTTCGATCACCCAGTCGGCCCACTTCAGCAGATCAGCGTTCACATCGGGGTGATAGTGATTGACGTCTGCGCCCATTAGGTAGTCAAAATTACCGAACTCAAAATCCACTTCGCCAGAGAAGGTGTGGCCTTCCTGCAGGTAGATCTTGCCATGCTCGTCGGGCTTGTCGGCGTTGGCTCCAAAGGCATTGAAGTGATCCTTCGTGAGATCGGAAGAGCA
>JAQGHK010000595.1 GCA_028288875.1 Phycisphaerales bacterium
ACCTACCGCATCGAAGGAACCGATGGCCTTGTTGAAGGCGACATCGGCTGGTGCAAAGATCCGTACACCAGCCCGTCGAGCATCCGCTACGCCAAGAAGGGCGATGCCGATTTCAGCAAGCCGACGTGGCCCGGCAGTTGGTTCCCGGATGCCTTCGCCGGCACGATGGGGCAACTGCTGATTGCCATCGAAACCAACGCGCCGCCCGCCATCAGCGGCCGCGACAATCTTAAAACCATGGCCTTGGTCGATGCGGCGTACAAAAGCGCCGCCGAACACCGCGCCGTCGCACTCTCGGAACTGACCATCTAACCCGCGGAAGGAACTCTCCATGAAACTCGGCATCATCAACTCAGCATTCGCCCAGGCCGGCGTCGATACGGCCACGGGTCTGTCGCATATCGCCCGCATCGGATTCGATACGGTGGATCTCTTCGCCGAGGCCATGACGATCTCGGCCGATGAGAAGAAGCTCATCGCGAACACCTGTCAGAAGCACAGCCTGCCGATTGTCAGCTGCGTGGTCGTCTCCACCGGCATTGTCGATTTCAATGACCCCGTGCGCGACTTCCACGTCGAGCGCGTGAAGAAGCATATCGACATGGCTGCCGAATTTGGCGCCAAGAACGTGCTGCTCGTGCTCGGCGAATACATTTGGCAGAAGGAAGTGATCCCGCCGGAAGCGCAGTGGCAGTGGGCCGTCGATGCCTGCAAAGTGCTCGGCGATTATGGCGACAAGAAGAAGGTTGATATCGCGCTGGAGCTCGAGCCGTTCCGCCTCAGCCTGCTGAACAACATTCACGAGATGGTGCGTTTCGTCGACGACGTCGCCCACCCGCGCGTGAAGGCCAATATCGATGTCAGCCATCTGGTGCTCGCCGACAGCAGCCCGCTGGACGTGAAGAAGCTCGCCGGCAAGGCCATTCACGTGCACATCAGCGATTGCGACGGCAAGGTGCACGGCGATCTGCCGCCGGGCCGGGGCGTCGTTAAATTCTCGCCGTACCTGCAGGCGATCAAAGAGCTCGACATGAGGGACGGCGTGGTGTCGATCGAGTTGGAATATTCCCCAGACCCCCGCAAGATCGTCGAATGGGTAGAAGAGGCATACCACGCCACCGACCGCCTCATGCGGGAGACGGGCCTGCGCGGCTGATTTTATCGGGCCATGCCTTTTCGCCCGTCACGCTTTGCGCCTTGTTCGCCAGCGGCCGTGATCCACTCTTGCCGGGGTCACGTCGCACCCGGCTTCCCGCCGAGGCGACACAGGTCGGAGAGCGTGGCGGCAGTATGTTTCGTTGGATTCATGGCGCATGGCAACGGCAGCGCGGCGATCAACCCGCCGAGCCGCCCGCCCCTTCTTTGTCCCCCGATTCGGCGGGGGACGGGGCGGAGCCCGTCAATCCGATCGACCTGATCGGACAAGCCCTGCGGCGAACGCATGACGTGCTCGACCAGTACGAGGTCACCGTGGCGCTCGAACTGGCCGATCCGGGCGAGGTGCATCTGGATGCCGGCCGACTGCTGACAGCGCTGATTCACCTGATCGACAACGCCGCGGACGCGATGAAAGAGACGATGCGCCAGCGGGTCATCATGTTGAAGTGCACGAATTCGCCAATCGATGCCGGCCTTCAGTTGCGCTTTGAAGTGAGCGACAGCGGCGCGGGCATCGCCCCGCAGAACCTGTCGCGTCTGTTTGCCAACGGTTTTACGACCAGCCCGGACGGTGAAGGCGTCGCGCTGCGCGCCGCGGCGGACGCCGTGAGCGAGATGGGCGGCACGCTGACGGTTTCCAGTGCCGGCGCCGACAGCGGCGCGACGTTCACGCTGGAAGTGCCTGCCATCGTTGCACGGCCGCGGCAGTGATCAATGCGTGGCGATCAGTCCCAAGTGACCAGGACCGCCGTCGCGTCGTCCTGAAGCGTGTCGGAATCGGCATGATTGAAGACGGCGTCGAACAGCGCGCCCACGGCGTCGGCCGCCCGGTGCTTGGCCAGGACGGCGTGCACGCCTTCGATGCCGAACTGCTCACGCGGATTGATCCGGCCTTGGTCGAACTGCTCCACCAGCCCGTCACTGATCACGAGGGCCCTCCCGCTTGCCGGCAACGCGGCGACGGTCTGGCTGTAGGGGATGTCTTCGTCGAAGCCGATCGGAAAATCCTCGCCGCCGTCCAGCATGGTGATCTGGCCGCCGGTTGATTCAAGCAACGCGTAGCCGTGGCCGGCGTTCACGTAGGTGACGGTCTTTGCGCCCGCGTCGAATAGGCCGACCCATAAGGTGAGGAAGCTGCTGGCGGCGCGGCGCGGGTAGATGAAGCGGTTCAGGTCCGTCACCGCGGCCGCCACGCTGTCGCTGCATCGCAAGGCCGCGTGCAGGAAGCCTTGCGCTGCGGTCATCAGCACGCTGGCTGCCACGCCGTGGCCGGTGACGTCGCCGAGCGCCACGGCCACCCGGCCCTCGCCCAGCGGGATGACATCAAAGAAGTCTCCGCCAACATACGCGCCCGGCCGGCTCTCGCCGGTGCAGGTCAACGGGCCGGCGATCGTCTCGCGCTTCGGCAGAATCCACTTCTGCGCCCGGGCGGCGGCGGACAGATCCAGCTCCATCGCCGCCTGCCGTTTTTCGATGTCGATCCGCTTCAGATTCGCCAGCGCGAGGCTAGCCATGCGCGCGAGCGCGAGGCAGAACGAGGCGGCCCCTTTATGCACGGGGGCAAAACGGGTCCGTACGCCGCGATCGTCGACGTAAAGAAAGGCCGCCGCGGCTCCGCCGAGCATGAGCGGGGCACAGATGGCCGCCTTGATGCCGAGGCTGACCATGCTGGCCGAGATATCAAAGCGTGAATCGGCCGACAGCTCGGCGACGACCCCTTGCGCCGCCGTGTTGATCAGCGTTCGGCTGAAGCCCGCCGGCGCGTCCACCGGCCCGCGGCGCGCCGCGATGACATCTAGATGGCCCGCCGAATCCAACGGCCGCAGCACCGCCGCGTTGGCCAGCCCGGTGCCTCGTACGGCGGCGTCGATCAACGCCTCGGCCAGGTCTTTTTCGGTCGCCGCAGCGTGCAGCGTGTCGGCCGATTCCAGCAGTAGCGTCAGCAGGTCTTCGCCCATCGCTGGCGGTGCCTCGTCCAAGCCGGCTGCGGGGCCGAAGGAACGCACCATCGTCGTATTCACGTCGGAATCGTCTTCCGACAGGAGTCCGCGTTCCGGCACGCCGCGGGTGGAGAAGCTGAAGGTCCAGGGAACGATGGTCAGGAGATCGCCTTCCCCGAGCGGCACTTCCCGGCCGGGTACCAGCTTCACGCCATTAAGGGTTGTCCCCCATCGGCTGGCCAAGTCGGCCACGCGCCACGCATTTTGTTGGGTGTTGTCCTGCGCATCGTGATTGAAGCGAAGGTGCTGGCGGCTGACCTTGTCGGCGTCGGGCGGCAGGCGCAGGGCGCACGCTTCACCCCGGCCGAGCGTCGCACCACCGGCGGCGGCACGAATCTCAATCGGTTCCAATGGCGGCCCCGAGAGCGGCACCAGCCAGGCCTTGGCGACTTCCTGCATGGCCGAAGGATAACCCCGGCCCCGCATTGGCGTAAAAGAAAATTGACCGCACTCTGTCGCATCGAGTGTAATTGCATGCGGACACTTCCCCGTTTAGCCGGCGAGCCTGCTCGCCGCTGCGGACGAAGCGCCATTCGACGCTCTCGGCGGGAGCCCGCTCGCGGTTAAATTGAGAGTCCGTCGACACTTCAGGGAGGCTGCCGTGGACCTGCATTGCCCTTATTGCAAGTTTTTGATGGTCGTAAAGGGCGTCCGCGCCGGCAGCTTCACCCCGCGTTGCTCCCAATGTCAGGAAAAGTTCGCGCTGGTGATTCCTGAGGGTGAAAATGCCGTGCCGCAGGTGAGAGCGATCGCCAAATCCGCCGAGGGCGCGGCCACACTGCCGCCGGTCGGCCAGACTCAAATAAAGCAGCCGCAAGCCATGCCGGCGCAAGCGACACTGCCGCCTCGCCCGGCTGCGGTGACAACGCCGCCGCCTTCCGCGCCGCGCGTTCCGATCACCGAAACGCTGCCGCCGCGCCCGCCGGCCGCGATGGCGTCCGCCAGTATTCCCGCTGCATCGGTCACACCGCCGGCCGAGGCGCCGCGCGTGGGCTCGCGTCCGCCGTCGCCGGTCGTCCCGTCGGAAGCGCCCCGGCTCGCGATGGATCGCGAGGACGACACCGCCCCCAGCGCCCTGGGCAGCTATCAGATCCAGCGCAAACTCGGGCAGGGCGGCATG
This sequence comes from Phycisphaerales bacterium, assembly GCA_028288875.1. Taxonomy (GTDB): domain Bacteria; phylum Planctomycetota; class Phycisphaerae; order Tepidisphaerales; family Tepidisphaeraceae; genus RYN-431. Next base: position 4,279 of record JAQGHK010000595.1, read on the forward strand.
GGCGCAGTGTATCTCGCTCGCCAGATGTCGCTCGATCGCAACGTGGCCGTGAAGGTGCTGAACCCCAAGCTGGCCGAAGACGCCGGCCTGGTCGCGCGTTTCACCCGTGAGGCGTACGCCTCCGCCCAGCTCGTCCATCACAACGTCGTGCAGGTCTACGACATCGGCGAAGACCGTGGAAAGCACTTCTATTCAATGGAGTTTGTCGACGGCGACAACCTGGCCGCCATCGTCCATCGCGACGGCAAGCTCGATCCGGAAACGGCCGTCGCCTACACGCTGCAGGCGGCGCGCGGGCTGAAGTTCGCGCACGACCGCGGCCTGATCCATCGCGACGTAAAGCCCGACAACCTGATGCTCAACGGCGAAGGCATTGTGAAAGTCGCCGACCTGGGCCTGGTGAAATGGCACGGCGTGGCGGACATCGCGAGTGCCGGCAAGCTGGGCGCGGCCCAATCGGCCGGCGTGACGGCGTTCAACCACAGCATGGGCACGCCGGCGTACATGGCCCCGGAGCAGGCGCGCGATGCGGCCCATGTCGATCATCGCGCCGACATCTATTCGCTCGGCTGCACGCTGTATGACCTGCTCGTCGGCCGCCCGCCGTTCACGGGGAAGACGGCCGTCGAAGTGATGACCAAGCACGCCAGCGAGCCAATCACGCCGCCGGATGTGCTGTCGAAACGCGTGCCGAAGGAAGTGTCGGCCCTCTTGATGAAGATGGTCGCCAAGCGGCCCGACGAGCGCTACGCCGATCTCGGCCAATGCATCGTGGCGATGGAGGATTTCCTCGGCACCAGCAGCACCGGCCCGTTCACGCCCAAGGAAGAACACGCCGCCGCCGTCGAATCGTCCGCCAAGGCGTTCCGCGATACCACGCTGTCCAAGGTCGCCCGCTACACCGTGCCGGCGTACTTCGGGCTGGTTTCGTTCATCGCACTGATGGCGGCGATGCTGGGCGACACGCTGGCGTCGCGAGTGATCTGGGCCGGCACCTTTATCGGGCTGGGGGTGCTGACGGCGGTGGCGTACGTGATCGTTGCGGGCATCACCCGGCGCGACGTCACGCTCGGCAAGCTGCGGCCCCTGGTGTTCGGCATGCGATGGGCGGACTGGCTCAAGACGCTCTGCGTGATCGCCTGCCTGGGGCTGATTCTTTACGTCTTTGATCTGGGCCTGGCGTGGGCGGCGGTGGGCGTGGTCGCGGTGATTGCGGCGTGCGTTTATCACTTCGGCCTACAGCAGCCGCGCGACAAGCAGCGGGCGGTGCAGGTGGAGGCGGTGCACGCCATGCTCCGCACGATGCGTTTGCGCGGGCTGGATGAGGAAACGCTTCGCCAGTTCGTCTGCCGGTACAGCGGGCAGCACTGGGAAGAGTTTTACGAGGCGCTGTTCGACTACGACAGCAAGATCGAAGCCCGCCGCCGCTGGGGCCTGGGCCTGCGTGGCAAGCCTCGGCCGAAGTTCGGCATCTGGCGCGACGCGATCATCGCCTGGGCGAACGCCCGCGTGCTGCATCGCAAGGAAGCCCGCGACCGCCGCCTGCTGGCCAAGACCGAAGAGGCCAAGCTGCAATCGGAAGGCGTCGACCTGCTGGCCGCCCGCAAGACCGCCCAGCGCGAGGCCGAGGCGATGGTGAAGCATTCAGAAGTGATGCGCAAACGGGCGCTCGCCGCCCGTGACGAAGCCGCCGTGGCCCACGCCGCCCTGCGGGCTGCGCGCAGCGCCGCGACGAGTGCCCCGGGCGCGGGCATTGGCCCCGGCTCGCCGCTGACCGGCCCGTCCGCTCATCCGTCGGCCCACACGCCGCACCCGCATCACCACAAGACGACCATCGAGGTCGTCCATCACGATCATCCCGAGCGCGAGCATGAATCGGCCTTCAAGCGCAAAGGCGGCTGGCACGCGATGCTGTTCGGGCCGTCAATACGCTTCCCGATCGTGCTGGTGCTGCTGGCGGCGTTCGCGCTCTGGTTCCGCCAGAACAATCCGGAGTTCCCGCAGAAGCTTGGTGCCGAGGCCAAGGCCACCGTGGAACAGATGAGCGCCGCCAAAGCCGCCTGGGACGGCACGGGCAAGACCAAGGCCACGCCGCGCGAGACGAACGCCCCGTTGGCCACGGACCTTCGGCTGGCAATGGTGCCGGAGCGGGTCCGCCATCAGGTGAGCGGTTTCAATGTCGGCGTCGCCGGGCTTCTGCTGCTGATTTCGTGCTTTGTGCGCGGCTGGAAACTCGGGATGTTCGCCCTAGTCGGTGCGGCGGTAATGGTCGGCGGCGATCTGGTCGTGCCTGGGCTCGGGGCGTTTAGTGGGAAGCTGATCAGCAGCGCGATCGGCGCGGTGATCATCGTCTTCGGCTTCAGTGTCGGGCGGGAATCTTAAGACACGGCGCGATTTAAGCCGGCATCGCGCGCAGCGCGATGTCCGCGGCGGCCTGCAGCGTTTTGATATCGGCGCCGCTCGCCAGCTCCACCGCAATGCCGTGCATCACCGTCGCAACGTATTTCGCCATGGCAGCGGGGTTCTGGCCGGCGGTGGTGTCGCCGTCAGCGACGGCCTTTTCAAACCGGGTTCGCAGCACGGTCTCCATGTTCGACCGCTCACATGCCAGCGACTTCTGGATCGCTTCGGCGGCATCACTGCAGGCAAGCGCGCCCTGAACCAGCATGCAGCCGCGCGGGCAGTTTTTGGTGGCGGGATTCAGCGTGCCGTGCAGCAGTTTCTCCACCACGCGGCGGGCTGTCGGTTCATCCAGCGCCGCTTTGAAACGCCCCGAGTTCTGCTCCACGTACCGGGCGACGACTTTCTTAAAGAGTGATTCTTTATTGCCAAACGCCGCGTAAAGGCTCGGCCGATTGATGCCCATGGCGGCGGTCAGATCGGGCAGGCTGGCGCCTTCGTAACCGCTCTTCCAGAACACGCGCATGGCGGCATCGAGGGCCGCATCTGCGTCGAACGCGCGCGGGCGGCCACGAGGCTTGGAACAACAATCAGCAGGCACACCCATAGCTGGATTATACGCCGAAAACGGGCCGGCAGTTGGTCAGGAAAAACGGCGATAAATGGCTGGATTTTGGCCGACAAACCGCCGCAGGGCGGTAAAATTGAGCATTGTCGCCGGCAGCGATCGTGCTGCACGCTTCGTGTGGAGTGGAGAATGATGGAGCAAGGATCACGAATCTCAGAGCAGACGATTTCGGCTTGGCCGGCTGCGGGTTCGGCCGAGACGTCGGCGTCGGCACGGCCATAAGTGGGATGTTAATTTGGGTAATTTGACAGCGCGCCGGGCGCCTCGTTTTCTCGCCTTACCCTTGTTCTGTTCTTCACTTACGGCCAAACACGTGTTTGAAAATAGCAGAATCAAATCGGGTGGCAGAAAATCGACTTAGGCCAATCGCCTATTCGCCGACTTTCGCCCCGCAGTGGGTGCAGAACTTCGCCCCGGCTTTGAGCGGGAAGCCGCAGTTCTTGCAGAACTTGGCCACGGGTTTTTCGGCCGCAGGTTCAGTGGGTTTCGCCGCCGCTTCCGCCGCTTTGGCCGTTGCCGCTTCGGCTGCTTTTGCGGCGTTCGCTTCGGCGACGATCGCGCCGCTGTCGAAGGTGATCGCCGTCGTCTCGCCGGGGCTGATGTAGAACGGCTCGGCGTATTGCCGGCCGGCGAAGCTCGTGGCGAACTGGTACTTCCCTGGCTCCAGCGTCAGCGGCTGACCGAAGGCGAGCGTCTTGATCGGCTTGCCGGCCGCATCGAGCACGTCGCACGTTTCCGGGATGCCGAATACCGCCGACCGCAGTTCCTGCTGAAGCTCGGCAGCCTTCGCGGCGGGCAGGTACGGCGTGCGGACCGCGTCGGCCATTGCCTTGAGCTGCTGGCTCCAGTCGTCGCGATTGATGTCAAAGCCCACGATGTGCAGGCTGACGTTATCAATTTCGTTGAACAACGCCGCGGCCTTCACGGGGTCTTTGCGCGGCTGCGTGTCTTCGCCGCCGTCGGTCAGCAGCACGACGGTGATCGGCTTCTCCGCCGACGCCGCTCCTCGTAGATCAGCAGCCGCCTGCTCCAGGCTGAGTGCAAGCGGCGTCTTCCCGCGACAGCGCAGCCCGTCGATGAAGCCGGCCATCTCCTTGCGGTCCAGCGCCTTGAGCGGCACGAGCAGCTTGGTGTCTTCACTGGCACCCGGCTGGATCGCCCGCAGGCGATACCCGTACGCGCGCAGCGCGACATCGCTGTTGTCCGGCATGTCCTTGATCATCGCCCGCACGGCGTCCTTGGCGATCTCAAATTTCTCGCGACCGTCGATCTGCTCCAGCATCGATCCGCTGCAATCCAGAATCACATACAGCCGGTTCCCCGGCGGCAGCAGGGCGGCCGTCTTCAGCGTGCCGGGGCCTTGCGGGATGACGCGCTCGCCGAGGCTGGCGGTGGCGCGCGTCAGGAACAGCAGCGCGAAGCTGGTCGGAATCTGGGCTTCGTTTTCCCCCTCATTGCCCGCTTCGTTAAACCACAGGCCGGTTGGCTTTTGCTTATCGACGAGCCAGCGCGCACCCAGCGGGTACCACTCATGATCGCCGATGAATTCCGTATCCAGAATCCGGCCGACGCGCTCGAGCGAGTAGAGGTAGTAGTACACCCACTGGTGCGCGGATTGCGGGTGATCATCGACCTGAAAATACGCGTTTAGCCACGCCAAGCCGCGCTCGATGCTTTCGTCTTTCCACGGTTCTTTCTCGCCGAGATTGAAACGCGAGAGGGCGACCGCACAGATGCCAGCGCAGGTCATCGAACCGTAGCTGGTGCTGCCGCTGGTGGTGTAGGCCCAGCCGCCGTCTTCATTCTGGCGGTCGCGCGTTTGGTCGAGAAAAGAAGCGAACATATCTTTGGGCAGTTCAAATCCGCTGCGCGCCGCCGAGTGCAGGCCGAGCGCGGCGTATTGGCTGGCGCTGTTGTCGCCGTCGGCGAAGTCGATCGACGCCGTGCGGCGGTTCAGCGGCTGCGTACCGCGCGCCGAATCTTCCGGTGGTCGCCCGCCGATCACAGTCAGCACTTTGCGCGGCGATCCGCTCCCGCCGGACTCTTCGTTGTTATCCAAGCGTTTGCCATAGTTCCAGGTGCCCATCGGCCCCTGTTCGTCCACCAGCCATTGGGCCGTGGACGCCAGTTGCGGCACGTAGCTCGTATCGCCGAGGCCTTCGATGATCATGCAGACGATGCCGTTCTCGTACGTGCCGGCCTGGTGGTTCGGGTCATACTTCGCCAGCATGCCGCGGAGGGCAGCATCGAACGTGGGATCTTTCTTGTGCCACTTGGCGTGCACGAGCGCGAGCGACGCAATGAGATCTTCGCGCTCATCGCCGAGCCGATTGCGCTCGTACTTGTCGAGGCGATCCTTAATGCGTTTCCAAAGCGCGGCCGCCCCGCGATCGATCGCGGCGTTCACCTGCTCGGGTTTCAGGCCGACGCCGTCGATACCCTTGGGCGTGAGCGCCGAGCGGGCCGCGATGCGCGAGGGATATTTTTTGGTCTGCCGGACCAACGGCTCTGTCGGCGTGAGAATCTTCCTCGGCGTCGGAACCGGCGCGGGCGGGCGCACTGCTTCAGCGGCCGGGCTGTTGTCCGCGCGGGCGATCGCGGGCGCGGTGGTGGGCGCCTTGGCGGTTTCAACGGCGCCTTTGCCCGTCCCGCCGGGCAGCGTGATCATGCCGCCCTTGGTGATGCCGCTGTACGCCAGGCGAAACGCCGGCTCGTCACTCGCGACCCGATACACGGCCTGGAAGCTGCGGCGCTCGTCGTTCGGCACCCAAGTCGGCTCGGCCGGGGCACGCGGGCCGTCGGCGGCGAGCGGGTCCATCGCCTGCTGCTCGCCCTTGGCGGTCAGGAATTTCAACTGCTCGCGCGGCTGGAAGTATTCGCCCTCCTTGCCGGTGTTGGCGACGGTCACGCTGACGACCAGCCACTGCTTGCCGTCGCCGGCGGCTTGGCCCGCAAACGTGGCAGGCGTTTCGACTTTGGTGATTGCGGTGAAGAACAGGTCGTCCACCGTCGGCGGCACGATCGGCTTAAGATTCGCTTTCGGCGGGCGATATCCCTCCACCGCGATATCCAACGGCCGCGGACGGATCGTTTTCGAATTCACCACCGCGCCGGGGAAGACGCAGCGCAGCTCGATGCTCTTAGGCTTTTCCGGCACGAGGAACAGCAGCGGGCCGCCGGTGGCGATTTCCGGGAGGAAGCGCGGCGATGCCCCCATCGTGCCTGGCGTGGCGATCGGGGCGTACGCAAATTCGCTGTCCACCAGCAGCGAGACGTATTTGTATGCATCCGGCCAATCGGCAACGGTCACGCCCGGCTTGGCGGGCGGGACGCCTTTGCGTGGCGCGGGTGGCGGGGTGGTGACCATGCTTTTGGCGCGAAAGTCGAGCCGCACGTACTGCATGCCAGGCGGCGGCGGGCGCGGGCTGTCGACGCCTTTCTCGATCGCGTACACGCCGGCCTCCAGCACGTCGTTGGCCACGGGCGAATTGATCGGCTTGGCCGGCGCTTTGGCGGCGGCTTCGGTCGCAGGATCGCCCATCGGCACGGCCAGCGAGCCGTGGACGGAATCGATGTATCGCAGTTCCGCCCAGCCGAGCTTCGCGTCGGCGGGGATGTCGAAGATGAGATTGCCTTTGAGCTGGTCGCCGGCCTTGGCGATCGTCAGATCAGTCACGGGGAGATGCCCGGGCGTGTTGCCAGCGATCGTCGACAGCCGCACCACGGTCCGGCCGTTCAGTACGAGGTACACGTGATCAGCGACATTCGGCGTCTTGTAGGCCGTGGCCTTGGGATCATTCTCCTCGGCCACGTAGGTGAGTGGAATGATGTTCTCCCAAGTCGTGCTGACGACCAGAAACGCCCGGCCGGCCGGCGCTTTGAGCGGGCCGTAGCGGGCGACTTTGGCGGCGTTGTTGACGGTGATGCGTACGCCGCGGTTCGCGCCGTCGGTGCGCACGGGATAGATCTTCCCGGGCGCCGGCGTATCGGGCAGCGACGGCACTTCCGCCACCGCGCGGGCGGCGGAGCAAGCGGCCAGGGCAAGGATCGTCAGGAGCGGAACATGGCGACGCATGACGAGGTCCTCGGCAACGCAGAACCAACTGAATTGAGACCGGCCACAGCAGCGCCGCTGCGGCTAAGGATTCAATATTGCATCGATCGCCGCGTCGCGGTCAATGTGCGGATTCACGGAAAGCTGGTCGATCGTCGCGCGATCGCCGTCGAGCGTGGCCCGGGCGACGTATTTGCCGTGGATATCCTCAACCGCGATTGCCGGCCGGGCGAAGGTGCCCGTGACGCCCTCGGCCAAGGTTCCGCCGGCCAGCACGGTGATCGGCTTATCCGCCAACTTCGATCGCATCGCCGAGAGCGCATCGGCCGACCCGTAATAGAGAAGCAGCACGTGGTCGCTTGCGGCGATCGCCTTGGGAAGAGCGGCCATCACCGCTTCCACGGGATCGCCAAACCGCACGCCGGCCAGGCTCGCTTTCAAATGCGGCATGTCCGGGGGCAACTCCGACGCGCCGATCACCGCGACGCGCTGCCCGCCGTGCTCCACGACGACGAACGCAGGCAGCAGCGCTTTGCCGGTGGCCGCGTCCAGCAGGTTCGCCGACACCGCCGGCAGCGTGGCCAGCGAATTCATCGCGGCATCGCGCCCGAAGCGCAGGTCGCGATAACTTACATTCACGGCGTCGTACTTCAACGCCTTGTAGACGGCGGCGTAGGTCAGGCCGTTGTCATCCGACGTATCCGGCCCGGCGAGAAAATTGCCGGCCTCCAGAAGCAGCAGGTCTGCGTGCTCGGCGCGCTGCTGTTTGATCAGCGTCGCCCGCCGCGCCAAGCCGCCAAGGCCGCGCTCCGTGGGGCACGATTGGCACGGGCCGACGTGGCCCTCACTGTCGGCGGTCAGCAACAGGTGCAGCGGCTTTGGATTCGCCTGCGGGTCGGCCGCGTGGGCGAGCGCTGCCAGCAGCGTGGTCAGCAACAGAAATCGACTGGCCCGCATCGGTTACTTCCCTTCGGTTGCATACTTCAGGCCCGCGCCCATGATCGAGCCGGCACAGTCGCTCATCAAATCGATCACCAGCCCCGGCCCGACGGCCGCCGGCGTGGCGATCAGCAGCTTCGTGCTCTTGAGCGTCCCTTTGATCATACAGGCGATGATGCCCGCGCCCTTGGCCGTCGAATTGCCGGCGTGGCTCGCAGACCGCAGGCACAGCAGCGTGTCCAACACGTTCAGGATGAACCGGGCGTTGTGGATGTTCATCTCCGTGGTCGACTGGCCCCAGCCGCTCTGGCCGATGCCGAGGGCGGTGCCGGTCTTCGGGTCGACGCGGTACCACGCCAGCGGGTGACCATCCGGCAGTTCGGCCGGCACCACCACGACGTAGCCCGCGGCCAAATCCGCTTTGATGCGCGTTTGTGCGTCGGCCGATCCCTTAGCGATCGCGGCGTCCGCGCCTTTGAGCGTGGTCCACTTGGATCCGTTCGTGGCGAACAGTTCGGACGTGTTGTGAATCTTTCCGCAGTTGCCCAGCAGCATCGCTTCTGCGGTGGTGTCGACGACACCTTGCTGCAGGCGGTCTTGAGCCGCATCCGCGCCGGGGCGGACGGCCAGCTCATTGCTGACGATGTCGTAGCCTTCGCAGGCGGTGACGTCGGCCTTGTCGTTTTGCGAAAGCTGAACGTGATAGGTCAGCACGTTCGGCTCGGCGATGTACGTGGCCGCCGCCGCGGGCGACCAGAGATCGCGGCCGAGGGCGAGCGTGTACAGATCGCTGCCGGCGTTGGGGCCGGGCTGGAAGGCTTTCTTTTCCGGCTCGGTCAGGTTCTGGCCCTGCCGGGCGATCGCTTCGATCATCGGCCGGCCGGCCAGCACATCGCTGAGCATTTTCATTTCGACGAACGACGACGGCAGCCGGCTGCCGAGCAGCAGCATGTCGACTTTACCCGTGAGGTTCAGGCCGGTGTTGAGACGGCGGGCATCGTCCGCGCCGCCGGGCTTGGTGGCGACGCCGGCGGCGCGGGCGGCGGGGCCGATCAGGTCGAACACCTGGCGGCGAATCGTACGCGTCGGGCGGCCGGGGACGATGATGTCGTAATCGATGAACTCGGCCGTCAGCGCCGTGCGATCGCCGGCGGGGGCATCGCCGCCGCCCATCAGGCCGCCGAAACCCGCCCCGACCGCCGCGCCGACATTGCCGGTGGCATCAGGCTTAGGGCTTTCATTGATCGTGCCGTCGGTCTTGAAGCTGGCCTTGAGCACCTGCTGCTCGCCGATGGTCAGCAGCGGCAGCCATTCGGTCTGCTTTTTCAGTTGGTCGACAACGACGACGGCCGGGTCTGGAGCGGCCGAGGCATCGACCTTCGACGGCCAGTTCAGCGGCGTGTGCACGAGCGACACCTGCTGCCCGGCGAGGTCGGCGGGGTAAAGGGTGTGATCGAGGACGGTCTTTTCGTTGAGCTTGCCGCCGTCCCATTGTTCGACGACGACTTTGATGCGCACGCCGTGCTTGAGATCGTCGGGCAGGGCATCGGGCGCGAGATTCTTTTCCGCCGACGTCAGGGCCTTGCCCGGTTCGGCGGCGGGATCGAAGTCGTCCCACTTATCGTCCGTCTTGGCCTGCACCCACCAGTGCGCGACGGTGGGGGCCGGTGCGGCTTCGGGCGTGAGGGTGCCGACGGCCGTGGCGAGCGCGGGCGTTTGGCTCTTGATGCGAGCGGCGGCGTCTTCGGCCAGGCGATCCGCTTCCACGCGGCTGCCTTTGACAGCGTTCACCAGCTTGTCGGCGTCGAGATCAAACCGCTTGGCGGCGTCGCGCAGCTTCGGTTCATCGAACGCCGCCAGTGCCGACACCGGCGCGGCCTTGGCAGCCAGCGCGGCTTGCGCCTTCGCGACATCGGCCGACAGCGTGCCCTGCGCCAGTCGCACTTCAAAGCCGGCGGACTTCAGCAGGTTCGCCAGCAGCAGGCTGCGATCGAGGCTGTTGCCGGTGCGGTCCATCAGCACGCCGGCGGGGCCACGCAGGGTGCCGTCGTAGGGGACGTAGAACGTGTTGTCATGGACCCACGCCGTGAGGGCGGCGGGATCGGTGCCGACGGTTTCGAGCACGCCTTGCGGGTCGAACGTGTCGCGCGGCAGTTCACGCTTCACGGCTTCCATCGCGGCGAACGACTTCTGCATCTTCAGCTCAAGCGGCGTTGGCGCGGGTGCGGCCGGCGCGGCGAGTAGGGCGGGAGCAATGGGTTGAACCAGCATAGCCGCGAGCGTGATAGCGACGACCGAGCGACGATAAACAGGTGAGTAGCGCATGAAAATCCTAGAACCGTTCCCGGCCAGGGAACGCAGACGACAGGTGAGCATTCGAAAAACGTGGCGGCCGGTTGCCCCGACCGCGACGTTGAAAGGAAAACTGATGAAGGAAATCAATCGATCCGCTTAGTCGATCTTAGTGCCATCCTTGGGGCAGAACTTGCTGCCGGCCGGCACTTCGCTGCCGCAGGTCGGGCAGAACTTCTTGGCCAGCTGCACGGCGGGCTTGGCGGCGGCGGGCTTCACGGCGCCGCTGGCGTTAGCCGGGGCTTGCGTGGCGACGGCGGGCGTGCGGGTTGGCTCGGCGGCGTTATCCGCGGCGGCCGCAGGCGTGCCGGCTGCGACGTTCTTCTCGCTCTTGAGGAACTTATCCAGCTTCGGCAGCGACTTGCGGACGGCGTCATCGAGGGCCAGACGAAGGATTTTGCCCTTGTCGTCGTCGCTGACGTCGATGTCGGCCTTGGCGTCGGCGTCGGCGCCGAGGATCTTCAGGCCGAACGCGCCGACCGAGTCGGTCTTCTTGTATTCGCTAAAGTTGCTCAGCAGCACTTCGCCGGTGGTGGGGTTGACCAGACGGATGTCCACGCCGCACTCGGTGGTGATGATGGTGTCGGTCTTCTTCACGTCCGCGCCGCCGGTGTTAATCAGCCCGCCGATGGTCGCCAGGCCGAAGCCGCGCTCCTTGTTTTCCTTCTTCACGCGGAGGTTGGTGACCTTGCCCAAGAGCAGGAAATCCACGCCGCGGACCTGGCCGGTCTTGGCCATTTCGCCGGGACGGACGATGCCTTCCATGTTCTGCTCATCGAGCAGTTTTTGAAGCTGCACGCGTTCGATCACGGTGACACGGTCGGAGTTGTCCAACAGGGTGGACATCTCGTCGGCCGCCAGGTTGTCAACGTCGCCCTCACTGCCACCACCGCCGCCGGCAGCGCTCTTGACGCTGAAGGCCGGCACGCCGACGCGCGGCTTGTTCACGCCCTTGGGGGCCGAGTCGTACTTGCCGACGTTTTCGGTCAGCGTGTCCTTCGAGGCGCTTTCGCTGGAGCTGGCACAGCCCCAGACGAGGCTGGCAAGCGCCAAGGCGGCGCAGGTGGTCAATCGGTTGGTCATGATGTGGAACTCCCTAAATTCCCAGTCGAGTCCGCCGCGCGGCTTTCGCTCGATGCGTCGTGCCCAGCAACATGCCGGGCCGTACAGCGACGCGCATTCGCCAAAATATCGCGCGCAGACTCTATTTCAATCGGTAATGCGACGGATTGCCGCGTAAGGGCTAGTTTTTGATGGAATTTGCGAAGTTCACGAAAAAACGGGCGGCAAGACCGGAGTCTTGCCGCCCGTATCGTTTAGATCGGAAACCTAAGTAGCTTAGCGGCGACGACGCAGCATCGTCAGGCCGCCAAGACCGATCAGCGCGAGGCTAGCCGGTTCGGGAACAGCGTTGGCCGCGCCCGGGGTCGGGGTGACGGTCTGGAAGTCGAGCGAGTTCTGATTGGAGTCGACGCCATCGACCTTGCGGCTGGACGATGTCGCATTCGCAATGACCGGCGCCGGACCAGTACCTTCAAACGCGCTGGCCGTCGGGCCAACACCCACCAGATCAAGAACCAAAGAGCTGGCGTCCAGCAGTTCCAACTTGAAGGTCGTACCGCTCATTGCGATCGGGGTCGCATCCGTGATGAAGGGCGAGGGCAACGGAGCTGGCGAAGCGGCACCGGCTGCTTCCTGCAGGAGTAGGAAACCGCCAGCGGCGATCGTGGTACCCGACGGTAGAACAGTGTGGAATGCCGTCGTATCAACGCCCGTCGTCGACGGGGTAAAGGTGCCAGTGGCCGAGGCGTAGGCAACCTGGTAACCCGACACATCAACGGAGGTCAGCCCGTTGTTATACAGCTCGATGAAGTCATTGGTATAGACTGAGCCGCTGTTACCGCCGCCGCCATAACCTTCATTGATTACGATCGCCGCGGAAGCCGCGGAACTCACAACACCAAAGCCGATAGCAGACAAAACAATATTTCGAAGCATTTCAGATGTCTCCCGCCCCAAGAGGCGTCTCAAAAACCACGGGCAAAGGCCCGAAATCCAGAACAAATCAGTGTGCAACTGGCACACTGACACAGCCCCCGTTCATGGATGTTTGAGAGACCGAGCCCGCCAAGTCGAAGGTAGATACCTGTGACTGGCAGAGTTCAATCAAGAACCAGCGGCCGGGCCGCTTGTCCGAATACAACCGATCATCGAAAACTTCCATGGCCCGAATGATCGTCTTGTCACGTTTGCGCCGGATGAAGAACATCCGAAGAATCCGGCGGCGTAACAATATGTCTAACTTTTGGCACGAACGTCGATATGACGGATCGCCAACCTGAACTCAGCCAAAACTGAATTCCAACAAACCCACACTGCCCTAGGCATCAGGTTTATCTGAAACCAGAGTACGCCCATACGCCGTGAAAACAAGATAAAAATGGGTTTTAGGGAACGATGAAAAGCATCATTTTCGGGGTATTTTTGCAACTTGTTTATGCAAACACTAGTTCTGTGCGCGCAAATCAGGCGAATATTCGGCCTTCGCGAGATATCCCCCACTTAGGGTGTTAAAATGGGTGATTTTTATCGTGGCCGTCGCATTACAGAAAACACAAGCCCTCAACTGGCGGTAGCCCAAGACCTCATATCTGGAAATCCACCACTTCCGCCCGCTCGTTCTTCGGCCGGCGGTCGCGGTATTTCAGCTTGGGGGGTTCCAGCAGAACTTGGTTCTTGGGCGGGACGCTATTGGTGATGAAGACGTTGCCGCCGATGACGCTGCCGGCGCCGATGACGGTGTCGCCGCCGAGGATGGTGGCACCGGCGTAGATGACGACGTCGTCTTCGATCGTCGGGTGCCGCTTCTGGCCACGCAGGGCTTGGCCATAGGCGGGGGCGAGGGCGCCTAGGGTGACGCCTTGGTAGACCTTCACGTTATCGCCGATGACGACGGTTTCGCCGATGACGACGCCGGTGCCGTGGTCGATCATGAAGCTTTTGCCCAGGACCGCGCCGGGGTGGATTTCGATCCCGGTCAGCGAGTGGGCGTGCTCGGTCATGATGCGCGGCAGCAGCGGCACCTGCAGCTTCAGCAGCTCATGGGCCAAGCGCTGCACCATGATGGTGTACAGGCCGGGGTAGCAGAAGATGGTTTCGTCCGGCGTGGTCGCGGCCGGGTCGCCGTCGAAGGCGGCCTGCACGTCGGTCGCGAGGATTTGGCGGACGGCGGGCAAGAGGTCGAAGAATTTGGCGACGATGTCCGCGGCCTCGTGGTCGCACCAGACGCACGTGGGGTCGGCCTCTTCTTCGGGGCTTTTGCCTTCGCGATACCGCAAGCAGCAACGGACCTGGTCGTACAGCAGATCGGTCAGCTCCAGCACCAGCTCGCCGATGCGGAAAGGGAGCGTTTCAATGGTGACGCCTTGCAGGCCGAAGTAGCCGGGGAAGACTAGCTGTTGGAGGCCATTGAGGATGGCGACGGCCTTGGTGCGGCTGGGGAGCAACACATTGCCGAGGCGACGCGTCGCGGGCAGGGCCTTGATATCGGCGACGAGGCTCTCGACGACGGCGGGCAGGCGTTCGGTCAGTTGATGCCGTTGCATGGGATCACCAGTGTAGCGGGGCAGGCGGGGGCTTGCACCGGGAAGTTTGGGGCCGGCCGACGGCGTCCAGACGCATCATCTCCGATCAGCGTTTGGGTGAGGTAATCTCTTCAAAAACCGTCGCCATGCGTTCGGCCGTATCTCGCCAGGCGAATGCCTGCACGCGTTGCAGGCCCAGTTTGACGTTCTCCCGGGCGTGGGCTTCGTCCGTCAATGCGACCGCCAGCGTTTCGACCAGCCGATTCACATCATCCACGGGCACCAGGTCGGCGGCCTTCCCGCAGACTTCCGGCATGGCGCAGCAGTCGCTGGTGACGACCGGGGTCCCGAGGCTCATCGCCTCGACGGCCGGGATGCCGAAGGATTCGCAGACACTCATTAGGGTAAATGCTCGCGAACTGCCGACCAGCTCGGTGACGCGCTCATCGCTCACTCGCCCCTCTATGATCACGGCATCGGCCACGCCTAACGAACGTGCGAGCTCACGCAATTGGTCGAGATAGCCCGCCTCGCCATGCCCGGCAATGTGATACTTGAGTTGGCCGAGGCCCGGCCGCTTCAGGAGGGCGGGCATGGCGCGAATGACAAGGTCTTGACGCTTGTACGGATTGACGTTGCTAACCGACGCCAACTGCATCGGCCGCTGGGCCCAGTCGTTCACGTCGGCCGAGCGGGCTCGGTCGAGCCAGTCATCCGGCAGGCCGTTGTAGAGCACTTCGCTGCGTTTGGGCTGGATGGCAAGATCGCCGCAGACAAGGTCACGCAGATAGCCGCTGGTCCAGCCCATGCAGTCGGCATGCTTTAAGGCATAGGCATTGGCGCGGCGTTTCAGGAACGCGATCACGCGATCTTTCCACCCGTTCCACGCTTCGGAGCGGTAGGGCCATGGATCCTGATGGTGGACGAGTGTCGGCAGCGTCAGGCCGGGGATGATCATGCCGTTGAGCTGAAGGACGGCGTCGAAGTTTTTGCGCGCGTGGTCGGCGAGGGTCGTTTTTTCAAAGCTGCCACGGCGTCGCCGGTCGGCCGCTTCGGGGGCGGCCCAGAAGAGGTCGCAGTTGGACGGGGCCGATTCGCGGCGGATCGATTCGTGCAGCGTGTGCCCGCTGATCAGCGCCATCGTCACCTGCCAGGCCGGCCGGGCGACGGCGATGTGCCGCCAGAGTTCGCGCGCCACCGTGTACCCGCCGCCACTTCCGACGGACAAACCGTTAATCAGCAGGCGAAGCGGGCGGCCGGGTTCCATAGGCGGCGATCCTAATCGAAGAGGCCGATCGTTTCCGGTAGAGTGACGATCGCGCATGAAAATCGTCATCTGCTGGTCGCACATCTCCGGATACATGGCCGCCTGCTGGCGGGCGCTGGCGGCGGTGCCGGGCGTCGAACTGTTTGTATTGGGGTTTGAGTCTGACCCGGTGGCCCCTTTCGATACGCGCCTTTTGGGTGAGGTGCGTCACCGACTGCTAAGCGAAACCGATCGGCAGAATGCAGATCTGACAAAGCAACTGGTTGTTGACGAAAAGCCCGATGTCATGCTGATGTCCGGCTGGTTCCACCCGGCCTACCGCGCGCTGGCGAAAGATCCGGCCGTGGCAGGCGTGAAGAAAATCCTGGCCGTCGATACGCCGTTCCGAGGCGACCTGCGGCAGGCAATTGGTAAACACCTGCTCAAATCACTGCTGCGGAAGTTCGATCGCATTGTCGTCAGCGGCGAGCGTGGATATGCCTACGCGCGGTATCTGGGTTTCACCGAACAACAGATCCGACGAGGCGTGTAC
>JAQGHK010000615.1 GCA_028288875.1 Phycisphaerales bacterium
ACAATCGCTGTCTGACAGGCCACTGACACTGCCGAACGATCGGCGGTGTCAGTGTCGTTTTCGATATGAATCGGCCTGGTTTTGGTAGCTCTCAGCGAAATCCTGCTGTCAGACAGTCGTCGCGCGCGGGCGGGCCGAGTAACATTGCCCGCCATGCCGGTCGCCTACCCCATGCTGCTCGACGTCACGGTCCTTCGGATCGTCATCATCGGCGGCGGCGGCGTGGCGAAGCGGAAAGCGGCTGGCTTGCTGGAAGCCGGGGCGACGGACCTGACGGTCGTGTCGCCGACGCTGGCCGAGGGCTTCCCGCTGGTGCGCCATGTGGCGGCGACTTACACGCCCCACGTGATCGCCGACGCCAAGCTGGTCTTCGCCGCGACCAATGATCCCGCCGTGAATGCGGCGGTGGTGGTTGATGCGCGGAAAGTCGGCGCGCTGGTCTGCCGGGCCGACGCGTCGGATGACGATGCCCGTGGCGATTTCATCACCCCGGCGGCGTTTCAGAAGGGGCCGGTCATCGTCACCGTTTCCGCCGGCTCCGCGGCGCTCAGCGCGGCCATCCGCGACGGGCTGGACGAAAGCTTCGACCCCCGCTGGACGAAGATGGCCGACGCCATGACGGTGCTACGGCCAATGATCCGCAATCAGCCCGAACTGACGCCCACGCAACGGGCGGCCGCGTTTCGCAAGCTTGCGACCGAGGAGGCGCTGGTCGTCCTGATCCGCGAAGGAACCACCGGGCTGATGGCCTGGCTGGAAGCCACCCGGGCGGAGTGAGCGGAGAAAAAGCCGGTCGAACACGTTTAGCCGGCAAGCGGGCTCGCCGTTCGACTGTCGAGTTGGCGCTTCACCCGGAAACGGCGAGCAGGCTCGCCGGCTAAACGTGGGAAGTGGATCGCTTTAAGGATCGGATCGCCAATACTTGCGATTCGGGCGGATATCACCCCCTTTCATTCCGACATTCCCCTGCCGCGGTTAAGCTTCCCGCCATGCCGCAGATCGACGCGAACTCGCCGGACCGCAAGCGCCTCGCCGATCATGCGCGACAGGTGCATCCGCTCAGTTGGAAGCTGCTGATCGGGTTCCTGATTCTGGGTCTCGCCTGCGGCGGCCTGTATGCGTACGCGCACTTCACCAAGCCGGCGCCGCGCAGTGTCGCTTCGACCCCGGCAGGGGCGAGTGGCCTTCTCGGCGCCCGCGACACGACCGAAGAGCCTTCAACCAGCACCACCGACAGCTGGGCCGGGTGGACCGGGGCGAAGGGATCGACCCTGGGCTTCGGCTTTGTCGGCGGGTTCGTGGTGGGCTTCATTTTCAGGGCTTTTTTGAAATTGATGACCCTGGTGACGGTCGTGATCGTCGGCGGATTGATGGCGCTGTCGCACTACCACATTCTCAACATCGACCTCACCCACGCGCAGGATGTCGTGCAATCGAATGCGGAGTGGCTGACGGACCAGGCGACGCGGCTGAAGGACGTGGTCATCGCCCACCTGCCCAGCTCTACCGGCGGTGCCGCGGGGGCTTTTTTCGGACTGCGGCGGCGCTAAGCACCACGCACCGCGCGCCTTACGTCCGATAGGCCTTCATGCGTCAGTACAGCCGTTTTTGTTTGCAACGGAATTTCCGTTCGACTATCCTTCGCGCCCGCGAGGCGGAGCGTGGCATCCGCATGGACTGATGGCCGGCGTCGGCTTTTAGACATGCGGATTGAGTACGCGGAAGAGTCAGACTCGAAGTGGGAAGCCGGTGAGGTCGCGGTTTGAAATAACCGTGGCGAGATCTACAGGCTTTAAGTGGTCAGCGGACTCATTGGAAGAGGCCGGTTGCCGCCGATGTCAGGATGACGTCGAAAAAAGCCGGCCGGTTTGCCAAACCGCCAGCGTCCTACCGGTGTCTGCTGCAGTGTCGGACCGATAAAGTCGATGCCGCTGTCTGTGTTCATGCCCCGAATCGCCAAGATGTACCGCCTGTGTGCCTGATTCGCCGCGCGGCGAAAGCAGTGTGCGAGGCCGGCCCTGCAAACGCCGTGGCGTTTCAGGCCGATGTTTGTGCCGATAGTTGGAGGAGTTGCCGTGCAAACCGTCCGTCGGGCCACCCCATGCGTCGTTGATATTAAGACCGTTTCCCGCCGCCGCCGTTTCGCCGCTCTGGCGATGGCCGCTGCAACGGTCGTGGTGCTCAGTGGTCCGGTCGTGAGCGTAACGCTCGCGCAGGTCACTCCGCTGCCGCCGGCCAGCGCGTCCGGGCAGCCCGTCCTGCTCGCCGCCGTCGATACGCCCCCGATGGACTCCTCCGCCGCCCTGCAGACCGCCACCGGTCTGTACAAGGCCGGTAAGTATGAAGAGGCCCTGACCGCCCTGCAGGCGATCAAGCCCGAATCGCTCTCCGCCGCCGACCAGGCCGCGCTGACCGACGCCACCGCCAAGGCTCAGCAGGCCACGCAATTGCGTCGCGCCGCCCGCGCCGACTTCGAAATGGGCCAGAAGGCCCTCGAGTCCGGCGACAGCACTACCGCTACCAACAGCTTCAAGAACGTCGCCAACAACCCCTATGCCGACGAAGGCACCAAGGCCAAGGCGACCGAACAGATGGCTCTGGCCGATGCGGGCGCGAAAGGCGCCGGCACCGACTGGAAGGCCATGTACGACGACGCCGTCGCCGACTTCAAGGCCGGTAACTACACCGCCGCCAAGCCGAAGTTCGTCGCCCTCCAGCAGGGCGGCTATAAGGCCCCTTGGTTCGCCAAGGCCCCGCGCGACTACCTCGAACAGATCGACAAGAACGCCGCCGGCCCCGCCGACGCCGACCAGGCCCGCGCCGCCTACCTCACCGGCCGCGATCAATACAAGAAGGGTGACTGGATCGCCGCCCGCCAGAATTTCACCAAGGCCGTCAGCCTGAACTACAAGGCCGGCTTCTTTGAAGACGCACCGAGCAAGTACCTCGAGCGGATGGACAAGAAAGAACAGTCCGACGCCGCCGTGGCCGCCAAGCAGAATATGAACTCGGCCCCTGCCGCGGTCGTCGTCGCTGCCGTCCCTGAAACTAAGGGGAATGGCGATCTCGCCGTCGCTCCGACCACCCCGGCCGGCAAGCCACAGCCGGAATCGGTCAGCACCCCAGCCGCCACGCCCGACATCGCCACCGGCGACGCCGGAAAATTGCAGGCGAACGTTCAACAACTCAACGCCGAGCAGGCCAATAAGGCTGCTCAGGCCCAGTCCAACGTAAAGAGCGCCCGCTCCGCCGAAGAGGCCCAGCGGTACGGCGAAGCCCTGGACCTGTACACCAAGGCCTACGACCTCGACCCGAGCAACGAAGACGCGAAGGCCGGCCGCAGCCGTCTGGTCACCCTCACGGGCACCAGCTCGGTGAAGGAAGACATCGGCACGACGCAGGAACGCGAAATCCTCGCCCGCCGCCAGGCCATCACCTTCAGCTTCAACTACGGCCTGAACGACGCGAAGAATAAAACCGCCACCGGCGACTTCGACGGTGCCCGCACCAGCATTGCCCAGGCCGAAGCCGCCTCGGGCAGCGACCCTTCGCTGTTCCGCAACGAAGAAATTCAGTCGTTCAAGACGCAGATCGCCGACGCCCGCACCACCTTGGAACGGGCCCAGATCGCCGACCGCGAAAAGAAGGCCGACGACGTTCGCGCCTCGTCCGAGAAGGAATCGGCCCTGCGTGATCGCCAAGCCATCGAAACTCGTGAGCGCGCCGTCGCGAGCTTGATCGCCGACAGCAAGCGTTTCAACGACCAGGGCCGGTACGAGGAATCGCTCAAGGTCATCAATCAAATCCTGATTTTGGACCCCAAGAACGAATACGCCACGAACGTACGGGCCATTCTGTTCGACAAGGCCAGCCTGCAGCGCCAGCGTCGCGACCGTGAAGAGTTCGACAAGAACCTGGTCCTGACGCTTAACGAAGCGGCCTCCAAGTCGATCCCGTACGCCGACATTCTGACCTACCCGACCGATTGGCCGGATCTGTCGGCCCGTCGCGATCAGACCCTGCGTGACGAACGCCAGACGTCGGCCGCTGACGAAGCCGTCAACGCCCTGCTCGACAAGAGCCTGCCGGAAATTCGCTTCGAGGCGGTCAGCCTGAGCGACGTGATCGACTTCCTGCGTGACACGACGCAGGCCAACATCTTCGTGAATTGGAAAGCCCTCGAAGCGGCCGGCATCGACCGCAACGCCCCCGTCAGCACCCGCCTGCGGAACGTCAAGCTGAGCAAAGTGCTCAAGACGGTCCTGGAAAGCGTCGGCGGCGGCGCGACGGTCAC
The DNA here is from genome assembly GCA_028288875.1 of Phycisphaerales bacterium. Classification (GTDB taxonomy): domain Bacteria; phylum Planctomycetota; class Phycisphaerae; order Tepidisphaerales; family Tepidisphaeraceae; genus RYN-431. Next base: position 4,295 of record JAQGHK010000615.1, read on the forward strand.
CCTGGGCTACACGGTCGACGAAGGCGTTATCACGATCAGCACCACGGAAGACCTGGCCAAAAACGTCGAGACGCGTACGTATGACATTCGCGACTTGATCATCCAGATCCCCGACTTCACTGACTTCCCGGAAATCAGCCTGACCGCTAACAGCGGTGGCAGCCGGACGGCCGGCGGCGGCACGGGTGGCGGCGGTGGCGGTGGTGGCGGCAGCAGCCAGAACCTCTTCGGCGGTGCCGGCGGCGGTGGCGGCGGCGGCAGCCAGAATCAGAACACCCAGACCCGCGAAGAACTGGTCGACCAGATCACCAGCCTCATCCGCGAAACCATCGGCGTCGGCACGTGGAAGGAAGACGGCGGTCAGCTCGGCAGCCTGCGTGAACTGGGCGGACAGCTCATCGTCACCCAGACGCCTGAAATCCACCGCCAGATCACCAGCCTGCTGCAGAAGCTGCGTGAACAGCGTTCGATCCAAGTCATGGTCGAAGCCCGCTTCCTGACCGTGCAGAAGAACTTCCTGGAAGACGTCGGCATCGACTTCGACTTCTACATGAACTTCGACGGCAACCCGTTCACGAACGCCATCCCCGGCGGAACGATCGGAACCAACGTCGTCGCCAACAACACCAATGGCGGTACCGGTGCCGACGGCAGCGGCCTGATCGTGACCGGCCCGATCGGCGGATCGAGCAATGTCGTCACCGGCGCAACGGGCGCCACGATCGACCCGCTCACCGGTGCTGCGGTTGCTGCCAGCAGCGGCCGCGTCCGCACGGGCGTCGCCCCGATCGGCGTCGTCCAGAACTCCTATAGCTTCACCCGCGCTTCGACGCTGAACACGGGCGTTACCGGTAACCTGTCCGACTCCTTCGCCAACCCGAACCTGCAGACGTCGATCAACGCCTTCCTGGACGATTTCCAGGCCAGCCTGCTGATCCGCGCTACGCAGGGCAACCAGAACGTGACCCAGCTGACGGCCCCGCGCCTGACGCTGTTCAACGGCCAGACGGCCTACATCCAGGTGCTGACGACGACCAACTACGTCAGCGATCTGACGCCCGTCGTCGGTACCGGTGCAGTCGGCTTCCAGACCACGGTCAGCCCGTTGAACTCGGGTGTCGTGTTGCCGGTCACCGCGACAGTGTCGGCCGATCGTAAGTACGTCACGATGACGATCATCCCGCAGCTCGGTCAGCTGATCAGCCTGCAGAACTTCCCGGTCGTCGCGTCGACAACCGGCGGAACGACCGCCATCGATACCAACGGCGACGGCATCCCGGACTCGACCAGCTCGGGCACCACGCAGACCGGCTTCATCCAGCTGCCTGTCCAGCAGACGACGATCATCAAGACCACCGTCAGCGTTCCGGACGGCGGCACCCTGCTCCTGGGCGGCACGACCGTCACCGGCGAGATCGAACGTGAGGCCGGCGTCCCCGTCCTCTCCAAGATCCCGTTCCTGAAGCGGGCCTTCACCAACAAGAGCTCGGCCAAGGACGAAAGCGTGCTGCTGGTGCTGGTCAAGCCGACCATCATCATCCAACGCGAAATCGAGCAGGCGAACTTCCCGCTGCTCAGCAATCGCCCTGGCTGATCGAAGAGTTCCTAGTTCAA
>JAQGHK010000618.1 GCA_028288875.1 Phycisphaerales bacterium
GGCGGTGTAGTACAAGAACCAACGCTTGCCGGCCGGCGTATCGAGGAAATGGAACTCCGGTGCCCAGAGCGCCTTGTTGCGGGCAGGATTGGCATCCTGCCAAACGACGACATCTTTCGCTGTGGGCAGATCGGCCAGATGCTTGGCGGATCGCAGGCGGACATCTCGGCCGGTAGTGGTCGACAGGTGATAAGCCCCATCAACATAAGCCATCCACGGGTCAGCACCGTTGGCCTTGAGGGGATTAACAAACGTGTCCGCACTGGCGGACTGAAGCGTCGAACAGCCAAGAAGCACGGCGCAGACAAAAGGCGATAACGTGAAACGCATGGCTTCACGTTATCGCCTTTTGTGATTCTTGCCAGACCGAATCGGATTAGCTGACTTCGGCGTTCAGATAATTGATCATCGTGCGGAAGATGCCGTGCTCGCGCCGGTTGAAATTCATCTTCAGCCGCGGCAGGTGGGCGAGGCTCGGTTCGTCCTTTTCCTGCGGCAGCGGCTCGGTGAGTTCGATATCGCCCTTCACCAGGATGTGGCGGTAGCGACGATTCAGTTCTTCAATTTGCTGCTTCGAGGGCGTCTTGTTCAAACGCATCACCAGCGTGTCGCGCACGTATCGCGTGCTGTTGAAGACACGGTAGAAGTTCGTCACTTCGTCCATGGCCTCGTCGACGCTCTGCGTGAGCTTGTAAAGGTGCAAGTCTTCCGGGCTGATCAGCTTGCTGCCGAGCAGTTGGTTCTTGACGTACACTTCCCAGTCGCGCCAGAAGGTGCTGCCTTCGTGGTCGACGAAGACGATTGGCATCGGCGGGGCTTTGCCAGTCTGGATGAGCGTGAGGACTTCAAACCCCTCGTCCATCGTGCCGAAGCCGCCGGGGAAGACCGCGATGGCGTGGCTGGAGCGCACGAACATCAGCTTGCGGGTGAAGAAGTACTTGAAGTTGATCAGCTTGGGATCATCGGCGATGAACGGGTTAGTCGCCTGCTCGAACGGCAGGCGGATCGCGAGGCCGAAGGAAGGCTTCGCGCCCGCGCCGCCGTGACCGGCCGCCATGATGCCGCCGCCGGCACCCGTGATGACCATCCAGCCGCGTTCGACGATGCGCTTGCCGAAGTCGACGGCCGCCACATAGTCACCGGCCGTTTCCGGCGTGCGGGCGCTGCCGAAGATGCTGATCTTGCGGGTGTCTTTGTAGGGCTCGAATACCTTCAGCGAGTATCGCAGCTCCTTCATGGAGGTATTGATCAGCTTCAGATCGGCGCGGGTATTGCGATCGCGCAACAATTTCAGGCTGGTGGCCAGCATTTCGTTGACGATGTCACCGTCCGGCAGATCGCCCACGGCGTCCATCAGGGCCGTGGCCAACTGGTGGACCTCGCTCATGTCACCGCGCGGAACGCTGGTAACAATCTGCTGTTTTTCAATCGTATCTTCGACTTCTTGTGCCTCGGGGGGCGGGAGTTCATCCGGCATGGTGGGGAAACCTCTATCGCTTTTTCTCTGAAAGGCCCAATTGCCTTTTCTTTCTCTTTTAGCGGGGGAGGATCATACAAGTTTTCTATTGCGAACGCCATCCTTTATATTTGTCAAGCTTGGAAGCTGCCCCGACTACCGTCCGCGAATTCACCTTGGCCCCCGGCGAACTGCCGGAGGGGCCGGTCGCCACCCATGGCGAGGAAATGATCCTCAACATGGGTCCGCAACACCCTTCCACCCACGGGGTGCTGCGCTTGGAACTGCGCACGGATGGCGAAATCGTCACGCAAGCCGTCCCACATTTGGGCTACCTGCACCGCTGCAAGGAAAAGATCGGCGAGAACCTGCCGTACTACCAGTACATCGGCTACACCGATCGGCTGGACTACCTCGCTGCGATGAACAACAACCTCGCCTGGAGCATGGCCGTCGAGGAACTCGCGGGCATCAGTGTGCCACGGCGGGCAGAGTTTATTCGTGTGATCGCCGTTGAACTGAACCGCATTGCCTCTCACTTGGTCAGTTTTGGAACCTATGGGCTGGATCTCGGTGCCTTCACGCCGTTCCTGTATGCATTTCGCGAGCGCGAATACATTCTCGATCTTTTTGAACAGATGTGCGGTGCCCGCCTCACGCTCAGCTACATCAATATCGGCGGCGTCACGTGGGACCTGCCGCCGGGCTTCACGGATAAGCTGCTGGAGTTCCTCGATTACTTTGAGCCGAAGCTGATCGAGTACGACAAGCTGCTGACGCGCAATCCGATCTTCGTGAAGCGCACGGCTAACCTCGGCATCGTCTCGAAGCAGCAGTGCATTGACTGGACCCTAAGCGGCCCGATGATCCGCGGCAGCGGCATCCCGAACGACCTCCGCCGCGACCGGCCGTACACGGTTTACCCGGAGCTGGATTTCAACGTCATTGTCGGCCGGGGCGAAATGGGGCAACTCGGCGACTGCTGGGACCGCTACTGGGTGAAAATGGCCGAGATGGCCGAGTGCTGCAAGATCCTACGCCAGTGCGTTGCGATGCTGCCGGATGGCCCATTCCGGGCGAAGATCCCGCGCGCGATGAAGGTGCCGGCCGGCGAAGTGTATGTCGAAGCCGAAAACCCGCGCGGTCACCTCGGCTTCTTCATCGAAAGCCAAGGCGGCCCGATTCCCTACCGCGTTAAGATCCGCGGCCCGAGCTTTGTGAACCTCGCCGTACTGCCGGAGTTGGTGCCGGGCGTGCTGATTGGCGACATCCCGGCGATCGTCGGATCAATTGATATCGTGATGGGCGAAGTGGATCGCTAACCACCGCTGACGGGCGGGATCAGCGCAACTTCATCGCCATGCTTCAGAACGTGCGATCGATCGACGTACTCCAGGTTTACCGCCAGTGCCAAGCGGCCGGCGTTTGGCGCGAGCGCCGGAGAACCAGCGACAACCGTCTCCAACACGCTGCCCGCCGTCGCATTGTCCGAAACCTCAAATGATTGTTCGGCAAACCCGGTCAAATCACGGGCGATCGCAAAACACTTTACGATGACTGTCACGGCTGCCCCTCGAACCCGACAATGGCGATTCCCATCTTGTCGGCCGCTTCGATCACCTTCGGTTTGTCGAGCATCATCACCTTGCCCGGGGTCAGCATCAGACAAACCGCGCCGGCGGCCTTCAGCTTTTCGATCGTCTGCACGCCAACCGTCGGCACATCAATCCGCATATCCGCGTTCGTGTTTGCGACTTTGATCAGCGTCCACCCGCCCCGCCGGCAAAGCTCGCCAGCGCGCTGAATCATATTGTCCGTGCCTTCCAGCGCCTCCACGGCGATTACGTTTTGGTCGGCAATGGCGATGGCTTGGCCGATCTGTAATTTGCTGATGGTGGTGCAGAGGTCGTAGCCAAACTTTGCGTCCGCCCACATGCCGGCCGACGGCTGCCGGCGCGTCATCACGCCGGGCGTGGCCAGTTGATCAGGGCAGTATTTCGTCGAATCACTCAAAGGAAATCCCTCGGCGGCCAAGGCGTCACAGAGCGAGAGTAACAGCGTCTGATCGCGTTTGTCTTTACGGATCTGCGTCACAAACAGTCGCAGAGTCCGGACGTCCGGAATGTACTTGATCCAGCTCCACCGCGAATAGAGCTGCACCTTCCGCACCCGGCCAACCATGATCGTCTCATCGACGCCCTGGCGCTTAAGTTCGCGCACCCAGCTGCCCAGCCGAGTCAGACCAACAGTGCGAAATACATCGACTTCGTCGGCCACTTCCGGCCAAACACTGCCGGCTAAACCGATCGCGACAGTTCGCATGCCTGCCGCCCGCGCGCCGCGTGCAACGAGCGTCGGAAACACGCCTTCGCCGGCGATGATGCCGAGGGTCTTAGCCAACTCAGTCGCCGGCCTCGAGGATGGCTAGGAACGCTTCCTGCGGGATGTCTACGCTGCCCATGCGTTTCATCCGCTTCTTGCCTTCCTTCTGTTTGCTCAGCAGCTTTTTTTTACGGCTGATATCGCCGCCGTAGCACTTGGCCGTGACGTTTTTGCCCATGCTCTTGATCGTTTCGCGGGCGATGACCTTGCCGCCGATGGCCGCCTGCAGGGGGATTTCGAACAGGTGGCGTTCGATTTCCTCTTTCAGCCGCACCAGCAGCTTGCGGCTGCGGGCTTCGGCGATGTCACGGTGCTGGATGATGCTCAGCGCGTCGACCTTGTCGCCGTTGACCAGGATGTCGACCTTCACCAGGTTGCCGGCGCGGAACCCGATGACGTCATAGTCCATCGTGCCGTAGCCCTTCGTGGCGCTTTTCAGACGGTCGTAAAAGTCGAAAATGATCTCGGCGAGAGGCAGTTCGTAGCCCAAGATCACCCGGCCGGTATTGCCGAGGTATTCGGTCTTCTT
>JAQGHK010000642.1 GCA_028288875.1 Phycisphaerales bacterium
AGCGCCGGCGGGCATTTGGCCAGCACCCTTTGCACCATCGCCGATGCCGACGTGCGGCCGGCGCTCGGGATTCTCCTCTATCCGGTCATCACGCTCGGCGACCCATCGGCTCACACGGGCTCGCGCAACAATCTCGTCCCCGATCCGGCCGATCCAACCTGGATTGATAAGCTCAGCAGCAACCTGCACGTCACCAAACAGACGCCGCCGACATTCCTCTTCCACACGGTCGACGATGCGGCCGTGCCGATCGAGAACGCGCTGCTGTATTGCGCCGCGCTTCGCCAGCAGGGCGTGCCGTTCGAGGCGCACCTGTACGAGCGCGGCCGTCACGGCGTCGGGCTGGCGATCGATATCCCCGAACTCGCCACGTGGCCGACGCTTTGCGCGAACTGGCTGCGGCTCCGCGGGTGGGTGGAATAACGCTGCCGATTGCCTCGCCGCTTCCCCAGCGCTACGCTCGACCGCAGTCTGAAGGCATTCGAAACATATGAAACGTAAGCAACGCCGCGCCAGGAAGCCGTCGACGCTCGCCACGGTGGCGATCGTTGGGGCCACTATCGCCACGCTCTACTTCGCGCAGGACGTGCTGATCCCGATAGCGATTTCAGTGCTGCTTGCGTTTCTACTCGCCCGGCCGGTCTCGTGGTGCGAACGGCAGGGGGCGGGGCGCGTGACGTCCGTCGTCTCAGTGGTCGCGGTAGCCTTCCTCATCATCGTTGGGCTTGGCTATGTCGTCGGCCAGCAGCTGGTGGGGCTCGCCGACAACCTCTCAACCTACCAGGACAATATCACGAACAAGGTGAAGGCGCTGAGCGGCACGGGCTCGGGCCTTGGACACAAACTCGAAAAGCTCAGCCAGGATATTCAGCAAGCCAGCGAGAATGCCGCGACCAAGCCCGCCGCCACCCAGCCCGCGACGCAGGGCGTCGTAGCACAAGCAGCTGAAGAAATATCGAGCGATCCAAGCCGGGCCGCGGCACGCGAGATCGTCCAAGGCCCGCCGACTACGGCGCCGTCCGCGCTGGGTGCGACGCCCCGTACGCCGATTTACGTCACCCAAGCCGAGAGCGGGTCCTCCTATCAAACGTTAATGACCTTCCTTGAAAAGGTCGGCGGCCCGCTGGGAACGGCGAGCTTGGTCGTGGTCTTCGTCGTGTTCATCCTGATTGAGCGCGAAGCGATGCGCGACCGCTTTATCGCCATCATCAGCCGGGGCAATTACATCACCACCACTCGGGCGATCAACGACGCGGCCGAGCGGATCAGCCGGTATCTGCTGGCCCAATCCATCGTTAACGGCAGCTACGGCTTGATCATCGGCATCGGCCTGTTCGTGATCGGGCTGATTTTCGGCCACGGTGTCTGGTTCCCCAGCTTTGTCCTTTGGGCGCTGCTGTGCGCGATCTTGCGGTTTATCCCGTACCTCGGGCCGGCGGTTTCGTCCTTGTTCCCCGTCGCGTTGGCGTTGGCCGTGTATCCCGGATTTACGGTGGCGGTGGCGGTGATCGCACTGTTCCTGGTGGTCGAACTTATTAGTAATAACGTCATGGAGCCATGGCTTTACGGAGCCAGTACCGGCCTGTCGACCGTCGCAATCATCCTCGCCGCGGTCTTTTGGACTTGGTTGTGGGGTTCGATTGGCCTTTTGGTGGCGACGCCGCTCACGGTTTGCATAGCGGTAGTTGGGAAGTATGTGAAACCGCTGAACTTCCTCCACGTTCTTTTAGGCGACGAAGAAGCCCTCCCGCCATCGGTTGGCTACTACCAGCGACTGCTGGCCGGGGACCGCCGCGATGCGGAACGGGTTGTGGATCGGGTCATCGAAATGCAGGGATTGGCCACGACGGCGGATACGGTTTACATCCCGGCGTTGCGGATGGCGCGACGTGATCGGGCGGATGAAGAATTGTCCGCGGAAACGGAGAACCAGATATTCGACGACACGTTGGCCATCGCGCGACGCGTCCCGGAAGGAGCCGAGACCGGCGAGCAGGCGAGCACGGAACCGCTATCGGTCCTTGCCTGCCCGGCTCATGATCGCGCCGACGAGATCACGCTGGAGGTGCTGGCGTCCATGCTTTCGCCGATGGGCGTTCATACCAAAGTCATGTCGACACGCGCTCTACCCGCCGATGTTGAAGCAAGTGTTGAGCGCGACAGCCCAGCGGTTGTGGTGATCGCCATCCTGCCACCCGGCGGGTTGCCGCAGGCACGCTACCTGTGCCGCCGCCTGCGAAGGAAATTTCCGGACCTCCCGATCCTGATCGGCTATTGGGGCAAGGCTCGAAGTTTCGACCGCCTGCTCGTCCGCTTTCGCAATGCCGGCGCCAGCTATGTGCTGACGAGTATTGAGCAGACGCGTGCCCAGATCGGCGCTATGCTTCCGAAGCCGGCGGCAATGGAACCGACGGTCGAATCGACGACAACTCCCTCGTGACACGCATGAAACGTTCGATCAGTTGGTGGGCCATCCTGGGCATGCTGGTCGCACTCGCTGTTCTGGCGGGCAATGCGATCGTCTCCTACCGCAATACCGTCCAGCTCGGAGAAAAAGAGGGGTGGGTTCACCATACTCAGCAGGTGATCTCGGAACTGTCCGGCATCCTGGCCAATACCAGCAACGCGATGACGGCGCAGCGCGGTTTTCTCCTCACCGGCGACGAGACGTTCCTCGAGCCAATCAGCAAGGCAGAATTCGATGCACGCGAGCGCGTCCGCGGCCTGCGGCAACTGGTCGGGGATAACGAGCATCAGGTCAACCGCATCCCGGAATTGACGGCGGCGGTCGAAGATGTCCTGGGAAGTCTGGACGCCGGCGTGAATCGCCGACGGGCTGGAGGCCTTCGTGCTGCGGCCGACGTTGAACAGCTGCTCGAAAGTAAGAGACAGGTCGATCGGGTGCGCAACGTCGTCGCCCGGATGCAGGATGAAGAACAGCATCTGCTCAGCGAGCGCCAGGCAGCATCGAAAGCCAGCTTGGGCAAAGCGATCTCGACCCTCCTGTTTGCGACCGGCGTTGCCATCGCGATGGTGCTGCTGGCGTTCACCTTGTCCCTTCGCGAGGCGAAAAATCGTCGCGCGCAGGCCAAGCTGGCCCGCCACAATCGCTTGCTGATCGAATCCACCGGCGAAGGCATCTTTGGCGTTGACCTCGACGGGAGCTGCACCTTCCTGAACCAAGCCGGCGAACGGATGCTTGGCCGCACGGCCACGGACGTGCTAGGGCAGAACATGCACCAGTTGACGCATCACACACACGTCGACGGCACGCCATACCCGGTTGAGGATTGTCCGATCTACCGCGCATTCCGCACGGGCGTGGGCGGGCGCTCGACCGACGAAGTCTTTTGGCGGGCCGATGGAAGCAGCTTTCCTGTCGAATACTCGGCCTATCCGATCCGAAGCGATGGGGAAGTGGAAGGGGCCGTTGTCACCTTCAGTGACATTACCGAGCGGAAGCAGCTTGATGTCGAGATCAAGGAAAGCGCGGAGCGCTTTTCCACACTGGCCGACAACATGGCCCAGCTCGCATGGATGGCCGACGGGAGCGGTTCCATCTTCTGGTACAACCAGCGGTGGTTTGATTACACCGGCACTACGCTGGATGAGATGCGCGGCTTCGGCTGGCAAAAGCTCCATCATCCCGATCACCAGGATCGCGTCGCCACGAAGTACAAGGAGAAGATCGCCGCCGGCGAAGTGTGGGAAGACACGTTTCCGATACTGGGTGCCGACGGGAAATACGCGTGGTTTCTCTCTCGCGCCATGCCGATTCACAACGAAGCCGGCCGGGTCGTCCGCTGGTTCGGCACCAATACCGACATCAATCGCCAGCGTGAAGTCGAAGAGGCGCTGCGTTTCAGCGAAGAACACCTGCGTCACGCCCGGGATGACGCCGAAAGCGCCCGCGAACAGGCCGAGGCAGCCAACGTGGCCAAGAGCCAGTTCCTGGCGAACATGAGCCATGAACTTCGCACGCCGCTGAACGCAGTGATCATGTACAGCGAACTCCTGCAGGAAGAGGCGGAAGACCTTCACGTCGACAGCTTCATCCCCGATCTGGACAAGATCCGAGGTGCCGGCAGGCACCTGCTGGCATTGATCAACGGCGTGCTCGATCTTTCGAAGATCGAAGCCGGGAAGATGGATCTGTACCTGGAAACCTTCGACGCCGCAGGCATGGTGCGCGACGTCGCCGCAACCGTGCAGCCCATGATCCTGAAGAATAATAACACGCTGGATCTGCAACTGGCGGACGACTTGGGGACCATGCATGCGGACCTGACCAAGGTGCGGCAGATCCTGTTCAATCTTCTAAGCAACGCCAGTAAGTTCACGGAAAAGGGCTCTGTCCGCGTGCAAGCCCTTCGCGACCCGAATGATGACGGAGTTCTGACGTTTACGGTGACCGATAGCGGCATTGGGATGACGCCAGATCAGTTGGCCAAGCTTTTCCAGCCGTTTACGCAGGCCGACGCCAGTACGACGCGCAAGTATGGCGGTACTGGGTTGGGGTTGGCCATCAGCAAGCGGTTCTGCGAAATGATGGGCGGTGATATCCAGGTCACCAGCGAGGCCGGATCGGGGACGACGTTTACCGTCCGATTACCCGCAGTGACAAA
>JAQGHK010000651.1 GCA_028288875.1 Phycisphaerales bacterium
GGCGGTGGTCGTCCGTCTTGCTCGATCCGGCCCAACTGCATGGGGGAGAGCGTGCCCCCGAACCATTGCTCGATCCACGCGATGGCCGGCTGGTCGCATTCCGACAGCTGGATGTTGAGGCGGCCGCCCTGGAGTTTCTGCAGGACGTGATAGCGGTGCTGGTCGCGGATCTCGCGCGTCACCGCTTGCAGCGATGCCGCGAACTCGCTGGCATTGCAGGCGACTTGCAGGCTGGAATGGATGGCGAATGTGTAAACGGCGGCCGAACCGTTTCGCTGGTATTCTTGTTGTAGGTGTTGCAACAGACCGGCTCGCTCTTGCTGCTGCCGGACGTCTGTTTCCAGGGCATCGGCAGCCGACCGCTCACGACGATTTCGGTGATGGAGATAAGCGCTCAGCGTGTCCTCGGCCGGCCCCAGCAATTCCGCCAGCCGAGCGTCCGACGCGAGCGCGGCGTTGCGTCGTTGCAGTTGCTGTTGAAGGCTTGCCAGTGCTTCGGGTGTCGGCGGAGTCTGTGTCGGTGTTCTGGCCTTCGACCGCTGGCGGACCTCCGCCGCCGCGAGGCCCGGGGGCACGTCCCGGAAGTGGGAAAACGCCACGCGGACCTCTGGCAGGTGGGCTTCAAGCCAGTCGTGCAGTGCCGGGATGTCCCGTGCCCACGTTTCGCCCGATTCAGAGACCGACTGCATGAAGTACGACTTGTCCGCCTTGAGGAGCACCGCGTCGCCGAGGGGCACGACCAACACTTGCACGCGCGCGTCTTGTGACGGATTCCACCAGGACACGAATTGCAGGCGGTAGTTCAAGTGCGCAATGCGTTCAAAGCCGGCACGCTGCAACTGCTCGGTGTAGAAAAATTCAACGGGCATGGCCAGTGCTCCAAGCGGTGCTCCACGCCCATGCCTGCCGAACTAGGGTTCTCATCCACCGCCAGCGGGACGGGTTGACGAAACGCAGCCCGGCCCGGGCGGCCTGCAATTGAAGGGACAGTTGGGCTTGCTGAACACTGTCCCGTTGCGTATCGATTTGATGGATCAGCCGCTGGAATTCCATTTGCCGGGCGAATTCACTGGCGACCTGCTCGTTTCGATCGTTCAACCGTTGCCGAACGCGAAGTGCCCCGTGGCAACCGGCACACACCGTAATAGGTGGCGGGCCGGCGAAGCCGTGGCGGCAATGGCCGCACAATTGACGCCCGCACACCTGACAGCGACTCGCGCATTGGTCACAGCATTCACGCCGCTGGCACACCTGACAGACGCCGCGGCGTTGCTCGACCTCGGTCACGAACCGCCCACACCCGGTGCAGACGTGGGCGGTTCGCTCGTCGCTGTGCTGGACGTGACCGGCTTCGTCATCGCTTACGCGCTCGAACCGGATCGCGATCGGTCGGCCCGTGGGGTCGCGTGTGACGTATCGTTTGAGGATTGCTCGCATGGCATCGCCTCCTGGGCCGCCCGGCGAATCGCCGCGCAATCGGGGCAGTCCGGTTCAGGTTCCATCGGCAACGCGATGTTGCCGAAGCTGAACTGCGCCGGATGATTGCCCAGGTATTGGCCAAAAATGTCCCGACCGTTCAGGGTGTACTCCGGGTCGATCTTCACCTGCAGAAGATTCCGCTGGTCCAACTGCCCAATCAGCCGGCCCATCCGATTGGGCGCGCCGGCGGTGAGCAGACCGACAGCGATTTGCCCGGCGATCGCATCGACCAAGTGCAAATCCAGGATCGTCCCGCCGGTGCTGGGCACGTTCACAGGCGGTGCAGCTTCGCCCCGGGCTTGGCGCTCGAACGCATCGTACCGGCCACTGCAAATGCATCGGTAACAGGCCCGCGTGACGCCAGGCGAGTAGTAGACGATCTCGCCGGCGCGGGCACCCTGGTACAGCCCAATCCAGAGCGCCGGCTTACCGAGACGCAAGGCTTCGATGTTGCCGCGGGCTTGGGCGGCGAAGGAGTCAGTCGCGAAGATCAGCAGGTCGCTCTGACCCAGATACTGGTCGACGTCTTCCTGACTCAACTCGCAAAAGTTACGCAACAAGAATGTGACCTGAACGTCGGGGTTCAGCCGCTTCAGCGACGCGGCCAATGCCTCGGCCTTGTAGCGGCCGACGTCGGTCAAATCAAAATCCTGCCGGGCGGCGTTGCTGGGCTCGATGCGGTCGTAGTCGATGTAGACGACACTGGCCAATCCGCAATGGACCAAGTCGCGCGTTAGGCCGTAGGCGCCGCCGACGACGGTGACCCGGGCGTTCTGCATACGCTCGACGTCAATGGACGAACGGATTCGATCGAAGTTCATGACATTCCTTTCTCGCGCGCCCGGCCATCGCCTGGCGTGCATGGGGTTAAGACGTCCGTTCAGACGATGCGAAGCACGGTTTCCCGCGGCCGGTCGGGCTCGTCGCGCAGGACGACAAACGGCCGGATGCGGAACTCGTGCGGGATCACGATCGGACAGAAAAAAGCGTTCATGCCGGGGTTGATCTCGAGCAGTCGGCGGATGTAGCGGATGTCGCCGCCGCTGGGGTGATCAAAATTTCGCGGATGCGAATGTGCGAAGCCTTTGAAATCCAATCCATATGGCAGCCAGTCTTCTTTGAGCTTTTTCCGTAGCGCCACATGGTCAGGCGCGTAGGTCGTGCGGGTGCAGTCGGCGGTGGTGTCGAAGTAGAAGCCGGTCACGTCATCGCTGTCGATCGGCCCGAGCAGGAGGCCGCCGGTTTCCGCCGGCAGCGCGCCGATCGTGCTCATGATTCGGCAGAGCACGTGGCGCGGCATGACCAGCGGCGGCGGTAAACATGGCGTCCATGATTTTTTCAGTTGGTGCATGATCGGGTCCCGACATTGATGATCGTAAAGTCATAAAACCAGCTACGACTCGATGACGCCGGTCCGCCGGTACCGAAGCCAATATTCGGCCCATTCGCTGGCGAGGTGTTCAGCGCGTTTGATGTCGCGGGGCTCCCGGCCGGCGACGAGGCAGATTTGGCCGGAGTCGAATAGATGCGTCTTGGCCGGGTGCGGGTCATGGCCATCGAGCGGCGGGTGCGCCAGGCAGAAAATATTGATCACCGCGCCGTCCTGAACGAATCGGAACGTAAACAAATGCGCGCCGTCGCGCGAGCGGTATTTTTTGACAGTCGGCATGACAGTCTCCCAGGCTAGTGATAATGAGATTTTGATGCGCGGTCGGGCCGTTGAAGGCCCGACCGCGT
>JAQGHK010000663.1 GCA_028288875.1 Phycisphaerales bacterium
GGCACCTACACCGTCACGCTGAAGCTGTGGAACGAAAAGATGGGGTACAAGGCGACCTCCATCACCATCAACGTCGCGCCGGCGAACCGTTCGACCATCTTCGTGTCGAACTCGGGCAGCGACGGCAACAGCGGCACGTCGGCCGGCTCGGCGGTAACCACCGCGGCCCGCGCGTTCGCGCTGGCCAAAGGAAAGTCGAACGTCGATATCCTGTTCAGCGGCGGCAGCACCTTCAGCGTATCGAAAGGCCTGCTGATCGGCGGGAGCAACATCCGCGTCGGCAGCTACGGCAACGGCAAGGCGACGTTGAAGTGGACCGGCCCGCGCAACGGCAACGCCATTCTCACCATCGTCCGCGGCTCGGTCGGGTGCATCGTCGAAAATCTGAACTTCGACGACATCTACCCCGGCCCGAGCGCCGACCGCAGCGGCATCCCCGTCGGCGTCGATGTGATCGGCGCTCAGAACACGCTGCGTAACCTCACATTCCTCAACATCGGCTACGCCATCCAGACCAACAAGTTGCCGACCGGCGTGATGGTGCAAAGTTGCGACTCGCCGACGCTCTACGGCCTGCGCAATTACCTTGTCTGGTGCCAGGGCACCGACTTCGTGCTGCTCGGCAACAAGGTGGCCAACAGCACCAACGAGCATCCGATCCGCGTCTTCGGCGTCGATCGTTTGCTCATCGCCTACAACGACTTGGCCAACCCCCAAGCGTACAGCTGGGAAACCAGCAAAACGGCGATGAACATTCAGAAAGGCAATGATGTCTACATCTACGGCAACACGATCCGCGGCCCGCGCGTTCAGATTGGCCCCCTCGGCGGGGCAGACGGCATCAATGACAAGGGCGCCCGGCTCACGGACGTGGTCATCGAAAACAACAAGTTCGATAACACCATTGTTCAAATGTACACCGGCGCGCAGAACGTCTACTACCGCAACAACATCTGGGACTACAGCAACAACGACGCGCTGATGCTGGAGGGCTACAGCAGCACTTACGGCCGCGGCATTGTGAACGTGAACATCATCAACAACACGTTCGTGAACAGCGGCACGCAAGGCGGTGTCATTGATGTCGAAGGCTCGGTCGCCGGCATCAAGATGGTGAACAACATCTACAAGGCGACCTCACTGTCGATGGGCAGCAAAGGCACGGCCGCGGTGTACGCGGTCGATATGAGCGCCTTCAACAGCTTCACCAGCATCACCAATAACATCTGGGCCATTCCCGCGAATTATCCCACGTGGCTTGCCAGCCACACCACCGGAAAAGTATTCGCGTTGATCGGCGTCGATCAGGCCAACACCAACAATTACTACAACATCGATCGCTGGAACGCCCTGTCTCAGGTTGGCACCGATACCGAAGCGAATGTGTCGCTCAATGGTTCGTACACGCCGACCAGCATTCTGTCGGTCGTCGCGACAGCCGCTAAGAACTACGCCGGCGTTTTCGGCGACTTCAGCGGTGACCCGCGGTCCCTGACGGGGACGTGGTCGATTGGCGCCGTGCAGGTGTAGCACCGTTCATCCGCCATCAAAATAAAAGGGGCCGAGTGGAGTGATCCACTCGGCCCTTCTGCTTTAGAACGCATTTGAATTGCCGATCAGTCCGGCTTCAGCACGATCTTGATGCAGTTGTCCTTCTTGGCTCGGAAAATCTCATAGCCGTGCGGGGCCTGGTCCAGCGGCAGCGTGTGCGTGATGACAAAGCTTGGATCGATCTCGCCGTTCTGCACGCGATCCAGAAGCGGCTTGAGGTAATTGTGCGTGTGCGTCTGCCCCATCTTGAACGTCACGCCTTTGGCGAACGCCGCGCCGAGCGGGAACTTGTCGAGGAAGCCGCCATACACGCCGGGAATGCTGACGGTGCCGCCCTTTCGGACGGAGTTAATCGTCTGGCGAAGCGCGTGGGTGCGGTCTGTCGCCAGGCCGATCTTCACCTTGGCCATGTCGTACCAGTGATCGAGCGTCGCGCCATGGGCTTCCAGGCCGACACAATCGACGCAGCCATCGGGTCCGCGGCCGGCGGTGAGGTCCATGAGCTTGTCGTGGACGTATTCCTGCGAGATGTCGACCGTCGTCGCGCCAGCGTCACGGGCCAATTGCAGACGTTCCGGCACGTCATCCATGACCACCACCTGCTCGGCCCCGAGTAAGAACGCCGACCGGGCCGCGAACTGCCCGACCGGGCCGGCACCCCAGATGGCGATCGTGTCACCCTTCTGCACGTTGCAGTTTTCGACGGCCATGTAGCCGGTGGGGAAAATGTCGGTGAGGAAGATGACTTTCTCATCCGGCAGCCCGTCGGGAACCTTGATCGGGCCGACGTCAGCGAATGGAACGCGGACATATTGCGCCTGCCCGCCGGCGTAACCGCCAAACATGTGGCTATAGCCGAATAGCGCCGACGGCGGCCCGCCGTACAGCGTCTCCGCCAAGTCTGGCGATGGATTGCTGTTGTCGCAGCAGCTCCAGAGCTTCTTTTTACAGTACCAACAGTTCCCGCAAGCGATGTTGAACGGAACGACGACGCGGTCGCCCTTGGCCAGGTTTTTGACCTCACTGCCGAGCTCGACGACCTCACCCATGAATTCATGCCCGAGGATGTCGCCGGGCTTCATGGTCGGGATATAGCCATCGAGCAGGTGAAGATCACTGCCGCAGATGGCCGTCGTGGTGATTTTCAGGATCGCGTCGCGCGGGTTCAGAATTTTAGGGTCAGGCACGGTTTCAACGCGCACGTCATTCTTGGCGTTCCAGCAAAGCGCTTTCATCGAGTTTATCCTTCAAGTTGATAACTGGCGTTTGAGATGAGGCTCAATCCAGCTTTGATCCTTTGGATTGGCCATTGATGGTGGCCACGACGCCGGTCTCCATGAGCTGTTTGAACTTGCGGAGGTCCTGATGAATCTGCTGGGACGGCTCTTCGCCAAACAGCTTGGCGACCCATTTGCCGACCGATCGCCCCGGCGGGATGTAATCCAGATTGACCCGCACTTCGGTTCCACGGCCGCCGGGGGCGGCGAGGAAACGCACCGAGCCCGCATTATCCACCTGAGCACCGGCCAGCGACCGCCAAGCAATCAGCTCGCCGGGAACATCATTGATGATTTCCGCGGTCCATTGCACGTCGCTGTTCATCGGGCCGTTGGCCACCCAGCGGCTGGTTTTGTCATCCAGCACCGTCACGCTTTTCAGATGACCCATGAATCGCGGCAGGTTCTCGAACTTCCGCCAGAACGCATAGAGCTCGTCGGCGGGCTTATCGACAGTCACCGCCGACTTCACATGAATGCCGTGGTCGAAATAGCTCTTCGGCGAAGCGGGTTGGGTGGCGCTCACCCCAAGATATTGGTAGAGGTCGCACTGGCCTGAATAGCCGCGTTTGATCAGAGCGGCCCCCAGGCCGATGCCCGCCAAGCCGCTTAATCCGCGATGATGCAATCCGAGCTTCAGCAACAGCGTACCCGCGGCAGCGCTGATTAGCCGCTCAGTCTCACCGACGTTTTT
The DNA here is from genome assembly GCA_028288875.1 of Phycisphaerales bacterium. Taxonomy (GTDB): domain Bacteria; phylum Planctomycetota; class Phycisphaerae; order Tepidisphaerales; family Tepidisphaeraceae; genus RYN-431. The sequence continues at coordinate 3,523 of JAQGHK010000663.1, forward strand.
ATCGCCTTTGACGGCCGAATCGTTCGACCGGAGATAGCCGCGAACGGTGTCTTGGATGGTGCTCATGCGCGATGCTAGGACACGCAAACGCTGGCTACGGCGTTAAATCCGATTAAGACGGTCCTTCCCATTGCATCAGCCGGGGTTTTCCCGATGCTGATTCGTCCAAGCCATGCCGACCGATCCTGACCCGAAGCCGTTGCCCGCCGCGCACCCGCCGTTTGAACTCGCGGATCCGATGAGCGATCAGGATCGCCCCGCCAATGCCGCCCCAAGTCAGGCGATGCTGGAGCACGAAGCTCCGACCGGCCGGCTGGCCAAAGACCCGTATGCAGCGCTCCGGCTGCCGGCATTTCGCCGATTTGTGATCGCGTTCTTCCTCTCGTCGGCCGGCGGGCAGATCCAGGCGGCGGCCGTCGGGTGGGAAATCTACGATAAAACGAAGTCCGCCAGCGCCTTGGGCATGCTCGGCTTGGTTCTGGCGGTCCCGATGTTGCTGCTGTCGCTGCCGGCGGGGCATTTGGCGGACACGGTCTCACGGAAAAGCCTGTTTCTGTTCATGCAGGTGAGCACTACGCTCTGTGCGCTGGGCCTGATGATCGTCTCGTGGCAGACCGGCGGCGCGGGGCACGGCGTCGGCATCATGTACACCCTGCTCGCCATCGGCGCGATCGGTGGAACCATCGGCCGGCCGGGACGCGAAGCCCTCATGGCTCAGATTGTGCCGGCCAGCCTCTATCCCAACGCCGTCACTTGGAACAGCACCGGATTCGAGCTCAGCAGCATGGGCGGCCCGGCGATCGGCGGGCTGATCCTCTGGCAGTTCAACCCGGCCGTCGCGTACGGCGTGGCCGCCACGTGCTTTGTCGTGAGCTTCCTGTTGATCTGCTCGCTCCCTGCAACGCCCGTCCTCCACGATGAAAAGCGGCCGGCCGCGGGGTTCTCGGATCTGGTTGCCGGCATTCGCTTCGTCTTCCGAACCAAGCTCATTCTGGCGGCCCTTACGCTCGATCTCATCGCCGTGCTGTTCGGCGGGGCCACGTTCGTCCTGCCGGTCATCGCCCGCGACGTGCTGCACGTCGACAAGCTCGGCTTCGGCTTCCTTCGCGCCGCGCCGGCCATCGGAGCGGTCGCGATGGCGCTCACGCAGGCGCGTATGCCTGCGTTCAAACGGGCCGGGCCGATGCTGCTCATGACCGTCGCCGGCTTCGGTGCGGCTACCGTGGTGCTGGGGCTCAGTCATTCCTACGCGCTGTCGTTCTGCATGCTGATCCTGACGGGCGTGTTCGACAACATCAGCGTCGTGATCCGCCACTCGATCGTTCCACTGCTGACCCCCGACCGAATGCGCGGCCGGGTGCTGGCGGTGAATCAGATCTTTGTCGGCAGCAGCAACGAACTGGGCGGGCTGGAAAGTGGGCTGACCACGCAATGGTTCGGCCCGATGGGCTCGATCGTCGGCGGCGGACTGGCGTCGATCCTGGTTGTCATCGCCGTGGCCGCAGGGTTCCCTGAAGTGCGCCGACTCAAGTCGATCGAAGACGTCCGCCCGATCGAAGATGATGACCCCGCCGCTCTGAAATCCTGATTTTTGCAGGCCCGGCCCCAGCGACGGCTCTAGACTCATCTAGGAACCGGGAGGCCCCGCATGTGCAACGCCGATATCTTTAAAAAGACGCTTCAGCAGGCCGAAGAGACGAGGGACGTCGCCCCGCTTGTGGCGCTGTTTGGCGACGACGCGACGATCGACTCTCCCGCCCGCGAGCACAAATTCTCCGGCCGAGTGGAGATTCAGAAGTTCTGGCACGAATACATCGAGGCGTTTGCGACCGTTCGATCGAGCTTCACCACCGATCACACGATCGGCGATACTTCGGTGCTGCAATGGGTGTCCGAAGGCACGCTGCCGACCGGCCGGCCGATCAAGTACCGCGGGGTCACGATCGTCACCTTCCGCGGCTACAAGGTGTCGACATTCACCACCTATTACGACTCGGCCGCGTTCGTCGCGCCCTCCGGCGACCCGTATAGCGGCCTGACGGTTGCAACCGGCGCGATTAATAATGAGGGCGGCGACTGACCAATCGTCTCAAGCCCCGGTCAGGCCCGGCTCAGCCGTGTTATCGAGATCGCCGGCGTCTTTACTGTCGTCAAAATCCATCAGGAAGTGCGTCTTCGCCATGATCTCCGGCGAGACCATTTTCCGCAGCAGGTGCTTGCTGCGACGGATCCCAGTCCGCCGGCTGACGTGCAGAACGACGACGTTCTCATTCTTGCTCTTCTCCAGCACCTTCACGAACTCTTCCACATGGAGGTGCTTGCCGGCCTTGGCTTTGGCGCGGTGGCCGGGGTCGAAGAAGGTGCATTCGCACAGCAGCACCTGCGCGCTCATCACGTCCTGATGGTCGAACACTTCGCCGTAGCTGGTATCGCCGAGGTAGGCCACCATCGGCACTTCCAGTTTGTATTGAATGTCTACGCCCTGCTTGCGGAGCGCGGCGATCTGCTCGCCGGTTAATGTCGTGTATTCCGGCCGGAGTTTTTCACGGATGTTCATCAGCACGTAGCCCAGCGACGGCGCGCCGTGATGCGTGGCGACCGCGCGGATGACAAAGTCCCGCCGCACTTCGTAGTCCTGACCCGGCGACATTGGAATCAGCGTGAACGGCGTCTGCTGCCGCTCCACTTCCTGCCACGCCCGCAGCAGCGCCTCCACCGGCCGTTCCAGATGCCGTGGCAACAGGATCGTGCCGGGTTTCATGCCCTGAAAATGCCGCTGGGAGAGGTAATACCCCAGCCCGGCGATGTGATCCATGTGCCCGTGACTGAGCAGCATCAGGTCGCTGGTCAGCGCGAACTGCGGGGCCCGGCCGACGTCAAAACAGACATTGAGCTCCGGCACCTGCACAACGGTTTCTTCACCGCCGACGCTGTAACCGAGCACGGAAAACTGCCCGAACTTTAGTCGGGCGAACTTCTGAACAAGATATGACTTCTCCACCATCTCAGAGAGAGTGTAGTCACTGCGGTAGGTTTCGAAACGGAGGAAACAGCATCTATCCCAAACTCGCAAATTTTATTCGCCCGGGCTCACCGTACTGAAATCGATCTCGAACGACTTGACGGCGTCGGCCTCCGCATTTAACGCGAGCGTTCTTACGAGAGTGCCTTGAATCCCTTTCGTCGCTCCTTGCGGGAAAGGGTAGGCATCAACCGGAAATGAAACGGTATCTACCTTCGCGCCGCGGCGAATCAACATTGTCATTCGGGCGCCGATCTGCAATTGAGCGACATACTCCTGCAAGCTTTTGATGGATTCGAACCAGACCGTCTGCTTATCAATGACGACGCCCAGGATGATGTCGCCATCGATCAGGTAGCGCGCCGCCACAAATCCGGGCAAGCGACTGAGCACCATCACACCGCCGCCCGGTTGAGAATCCAAGGCTTCCTGAATGGTCAGGCCGTCGCCGAATCCGACGCCCATGACTGCCGCACCCTCGTTGGGCAATTGCAGCATGACTGCCCGGGTGCGGACATAAATCACCGCTTCGCGAATGACTTCCAATTGCGCGGGTTTCAGCGGGCCGTTGGCTAACGCAGCGTCGCGCAGGAGCCAAAGTTCATCCGGCGTCAGGCCGAGCAGATTGATCCGGGCGGCCTCGCGCACGGCGGGCTCGGCGTCGGCGGCTTGTGCGAGCCACTGATCGATGCGCGATCGCTGCGTCGTCGGCGCAGCGCCGGGGCCGGTCGCGGGTGCGGCGGCAAGACACGCCAGCGTGACAAGCACGGCTGCGGAGCGATAGCAGTGTCGGCTGATCACATCACCGTCCTGCAAACACGTGGGCCTAAATCGTTACGACGCGAGCTTTACCAATCGTTCCGAATTCTGCTGCAGCCAACTCACTTTCCGCACGACCATCGACAGAAAGGCCGCCCCGTCCATCCGGGCGAACTGGCCCGTCGCGGCAACGGGGAATGTCGCCTCGGCGATAAGCGCCTCGATCATCAACCACGGAATTGCGTGCAGCTCGGCCTCGCTCAGCAGCACCACTTCATCGTAGCCTTTAAGGAAGCGGCTGAACCGCACTTCGTCCGGATTATCCGGCCATTTACGAACGTCATCGTCGCCGCCCAAAATGCTGAACTGCAGCGCCCCGTTGGCGATATCCAGAACCCTTGGCAAGACACGGGCCGAGTCGTAATCGATCACCGCCACCACGCGATTGTCCCGGTACAGCATGTTCCCCGGGTGCCAGTCGCCGTGGATCACCTGCTTCGGCCAATGTTCCATGCCCAGGTGATCGACGGTGCTGGCTGCGTGGTTGTAGCTCTTGAGCAGGTAGTCGCAGACTTCCGTCATATTCGCCGCTTTGGACAGCGTTTTTGGAATCTGCCGAAGGCCGTTCTCTACGCTGGGGGCCATGTGATAGCTGGCATGCGGCGACTGGTACTGGCTTTCAAAGCTTTCCAGCAACTTGTGATACAGCGCCAGGATACGGCCGGAATCACCGGTGGATTCCAGCGACTGAGAATAGTTCTGGCCGGGGATGAATTCGAACAGCTCGTAGGTCGCGCCCTTCCATTGATAGAGCGAATTGTTATCGCCCTTCGTGCCGATCAGGTGCGGCAGCGGAAACTGCTTGGCCATCAGGAACAGCTGAATCTGGTGGCAAAACGCGACTTTGAACGCGTCTTCCTTCCCACGGGCCCGGCGCTTCAGAAGGTACTTCCCGTGCTCGGCCACGATGACCAGCTTGGGCGCCTTGCGGCTGCCCCGCGGAAACTCCACGGCCGACTCCACATAGCCCAGATCAAAGTGCGACAGCACGACGGCCAACTCTTCGGCGTTAAACTTTTCACGATCACTGCTCGATCGCGGCTCGGGTGCGGGCACGGCAGTGGTCAGCGTCGGCACGGCCTCGGTCATGGTTGTTTTGTCGGGCAAATCGGCAGCAAACGCAAGAAATCCGCGGAGGCGGCTTTCTAGATCCGGCGTGTAATCTGGCAACGCCCGGTCAGCCGGCCGGTAATACCTTGCGTGATATGGAAAATCGGCCTCGCGGCAGGCATCCTATCGGGCATGACTCTCGCCGCCGATCCAGCGCTGCGTCAGGGCAGCTTCTTTAAAGAGGCACAAGGCGCCGCCGAGCTAGCCGCAAACGAGAAAACCTACGGCGATCTCGCCGGCTGGCAGAAACGTGCCGCCCTGCTCCGGCAAGGCCTGCGCGATGGGATGGACCTCGCCGCCACGCCGACCCTGGCGCCGCTGACGGTCATCCGCCACAGCCGGCGCGAGCTGAACGGCTACAGCGTGGAGAACGTCGCCTTCCCAAGCCTTCCCGGCATTTACGTCACCGGCAACCTCTACGAACCCCTGAACCCACCCGCCGGCCCGCGCCCCGCGATCCTCTGCACGCACGGCCACGCCGCCACCCTGGACGCCCGATTCGCCGAACAACTCCAGCAGCGATGCGCCACGCTCGCGCGTATGGGCGCGACCGTTTTCGCCTATGACATGGTCGGCTATGGCGACGCCAAGCAATGCAGCCATCGCCTGCCGATCACGATGAAGTTGCAGACGATCAACAGCCAGCGTGCGATCGATTTTGTCCTCAGCCTTCCGGACACCGATCCGAAGCGAATCGCCGTCACCGGCGAAAGCGGCGGCGGCACGCAGGCGTTCCTACTCTCAGCCCTGGACGACCGAATCGCCGTCAGCGTGCCGGTC
>JAQGHK010000677.1 GCA_028288875.1 Phycisphaerales bacterium
TGGCGCAGCGAATGGCCGAAATCGAGCGGTTCCTTTATCTGGCAGCTGGACGACTGCTGGCCGGGGACCAGCTGGGCGATCCTCGATTACTACGCCCGTCCCAAGGCCGCGACGTACGCCGTTAAGGCCGCATACGCGCCGGTCATGGTTACCGGCGTGTACGAGCCCAAAGAAGCCACGCTGCCGCTGATCGTCTGCAGCGATCTGGCCGAGCCGTTTAAGGCCAGCGTCCTTTGGAAAGTGACCGACACCGACGGCAAATCACTCGCCAGCGGTAATAACGCCGTAAACGTGCCAGCCGGCACCGTCGCGGCCGCCGGGCCGAAGCTGAACTTGAAAGACGCCGTCGCCAAATCCGGTCGGAAGAACCTGATTGTGTGGGTCGACGTGCAGCGTGACGGCAAAACGGTGGCGAGCAACGTGCTGCTCCCATCCCGGCCGAAAGATATGCCGCTGCAGGATCCGCAACTGTCGGCCGACGTGGTGACCTCCGGCGACGGCTTTGACGTGACCATCAAAGCCGCCAAGCCGGCCCTGTGGGCCTGGGCCGATCTGCCCGGCGATCCCGATGCCAAGTGGTCGAATAACTTCGTTCATGTGTCTGCCGACAAGCCGCTCACGCTGTACGTGAAGCCGAGCAAGTCGATCGATCTTGATGAACTGAAGAAGACGCTCATTGTCCGCAGCCTGTTCGATACCGCCGCCCCCAAGCCCCCGGCCGAGGCGAGGGTGGTCAAACCCTCCGGCGACGGAACGCTGGTGGCCGGCGCACAGCTGGCCGACATCAGCGGCGACTCTGCCCGGTATGAAGAGGGCAACCCGCCGAATATCGGCGCGTGGTCCAACGCCGACGACGAGTTGCAATGGACAGTGGATGTGCCCAAGCCCGGCTTCTACAGCGTTGTCGCGGAGCTCTCGTGTCCGCGGGGCACCGAAGGCAGTCGCATTGAAGTCGGTAGCGGGGCGAGTAAGGCCGTCTTCGTCGTGCCGTCGACCAACAATTGGGGCGACTACAAAACGACGGAAGTCGGTGCGATGCGGTTCGATAAGGCCGGGCCTGCCGTCCTCAAGCTTCGTGTGTTAAGCAAGCCCAAGTCCAATGTGATGAACCTTCGTTCGCTGACCCTTGCTCCCAAGCCCTAGGACGTTCATGAATCGAAAGCGGAATCGAATTGGGAGCACTTTCGCGTTCATCTGTTTCGTCGCTGGATTGTTCGCCTACCGCCCGGCCCTCGCGGCCGAAGGAGATCGCTTGCTCGATTGGGTTAATCCACTTCAAGGGACCGACAGCAACATCGACATGAGCCACGGCGGTACGCTGCCGCTCGTTGCCCCGCCTTGGCCGATGACGCACTGGTCGCCCCAGACCAATACCGGCATGCGCAGCTTCTTCGACACCGGCGGGTGGTGGTTTCAGTCGACCGGGAAAGAAATCTGCGGCTTCCGCGCAACCCATCAGCCCTCGCCGTGGATGGGCGACTACGGCCAGTTCATGGTGATGCCGCAGACCGGCGAATTGAAGGCCGATCTCGGCGGCCGTGCTTCGGAATACGACCAGGCGTCGTCCACGTTCAAGCCCGACTACGTCCGCATGCAGCTTGCCAAGTTCGCGGTCGATGCCGAAATGACTGCCAGCGAACGCTGTGGCGTGATGCGGTTCACCTTTACCGAGGGCGACACTGGCCGAATCATCTTCGACCCGGCCAAGACGTCGCACATCGAAATCGAAGGCCGCACCCTGCGTGGCTACACAACAGCCAATAACGGTGGCGTGCCGAAGAACTGGAAGGCTTACTTCGTCCTCAAGCTCGACCGTGACCCTACGGGCTTCGGCGGCGTCGACGATCACGGTAAAGTCTCCGCCGACGCCAAAACGATCGACGGCGAATGGGTGAAGGCCTACCTGGAATTTAAAACCACCGACCAGCGCGCGGTGAACGTCTCCATCGGCACGAGCTACATCAGCTACGAGCAGGCCGAGCAGAACATCAAGGCTGAAACCGACGGCGGCTTCGACGCCACGCGCACCCGCACCGCCGACGCCTGGGAGAAGAATCTTGGCCGTATCAAGATCACCGGCGGCACGGTCGATCAGCGCCGCACATTCTATAGCTGCCTCTACCGGGCTCAGACCTTCCCGCACAAGCTGCATGAGATCAACGCTGTTGGCAAACCCATCCATTTCAGCGTCTACGATGGCAAACTGCACGACGGCCCGAGCTACGGCGATATCGGGTTCTGGGACGTGTATCGCACGAATTTTTCGCTGTGGTCGCTGGTGTTCCCGGAGCAGTTGCAAGAGATTTTGAATGCGTTCGTTATCACCGCCGATGAGAGCGGCTGGATGCCCCAGTGGCCCAGCCCGGGCCATCGCAGCGGAATGATCGGCTCGCACGTCGACGCTGTTTACGCCGACGCCATCGCCAAGAACATCGGTGGCTTCGACAAGGAAAAGGCCTACGCGGCCGTCCGCAAGAACGCCTTCGAGGTGCCGCCGGCCGGCAACATCGGCCGCAGCAAGATGACCGAGTATCTCAAGCTCGGCTACGTGCCCTCGGGCAAGGACGCCGGCTATACGGTCTCCGAAAGTCTGGATTACGCGTATGACAATTGGTGCGTCGCCCAGGTCGCAAAGGCCCTTGGAAAGACCGAGGACTACGACACGTTGATGAAGACGACGAAGAACTACGAAAAGCTGTGGGACCCGGAAGTCGGCTTCTTTCGCCCGAAAAAGGCCGACGGGACGTGGTTCGGTCCATTCGATCAGTTCGCATGGAGCAACGGCTACGTCGAAGGCGGCGCCTGGCAGTGCACCTGGGCCGTGCAGCATGACATCGACGGCTTGGCCGATCTGATGGGCGGCCGCGAGAAGATGGCCGCCAAGCTTGACCAGATGATGGGCCTGCCGCCGATCTTCCATATCGGCGGCTACGGCAAGATCATCCACGAAATGACCGAAATGGCCGTCGTTCCGTT
>JAQGHK010000710.1 GCA_028288875.1 Phycisphaerales bacterium
TGCCGGCGACGAGGGCGAGGATGCGATCGCCTTCGCGCAGCCGGGTGGTTTCCGGATTGATTTCCTTCTGCCGCTTCACCCAGCCGTCGGCCGTCACCAGCACATGGTTGTCTTCGGCGACGATGAAATCCTCGGCCGAGTATTCGACTTCGCCTTCGACGGCTTCGATCAGCGTGCGGCGCTTGTTCGTCGGCAGCTTGCCGTAGGTGCGGGCGAGTTCTTCGATCTCGTGCTTCACGATCGCCCAGCGGCCGGCGCCGCTTTCCTCGGCCAGCAGACGCTTGATCTCTTTGGCCCGCTTGTTCCGCTCGGCCAGTTCGTCGGTGATCAGATTGATCTCGAGACGAGCTAGGCGATACAGCTTCAGCTCGAGAATGTCGTCGATCTGATCCGCGTCCAAGCCGCCGTCTTTGGTCGCACGTTGGCCGTCCGGCGTGACGCCGTACTTCTTCAGAATCTTCGCGGCCGCGTCAGCCTTGCCTTCGCTGGCGCGGATGATCTTGATCAGGTCATCCAGAATGTCGAACGCGAACGCGAAGCCTTCCAGCGTGTGGATGCGCTTCTTGAGCTGTTCGAGCTCGTGCGTGAGGCGCTTCGTGACTACTTCCAGCCGGAAGTGCAGAAAGTGCCAGAGAATCGCCTTGAGGCCGAGGCGCTCCGGGCGGCCGACTTCGGGGTTGTCGGTGGGGATCAGGCAGGTGAGATTGACGTTGAAATTCGTCTGCAGCACCGTGTGCTTGAACAGGTACGCCATCACCTTATCGACTTCGGCGTCGCGCTTCAGTTCGAGTTCGATGCGAACGTCGTCGGTGCTGATGTCTTTGACGTCGGTCAGCAGCGGCATCTTTCGGCCGATGACGATCTGGGCGATCGCTTCAACCAGTTCCGCCTTGTTCACGCCGTAGGGCACGCTGGTAATGAACACCGTTTGCGTGCCGCGCGTCGTTGGGCCTTTTTCCCATGTCGCCCGCATCTTCACGGCGCCTTGGCCGGTTTTGTAGATTTCGGTGAGCTCGGCCTTGGTGTTGAGGATCTGGCCGCCGGTGGGGAAGTCGGGGCCGCGCACGGCGTCGTTGGCGACGAGGCGATACTCGGCGATTTCCGGATCTTCGATCAGTTTCAGCAGAGCCGAACACACTTCGCCGAGGTTGTGCGGCGGAATGCTGGTCGCCATGCCGACGGCGATGCCGGCCGAGCCGTTCACCAGCAGGTTCGGCACCTTGCTCGGGAGGACGACGGGCTCTTCGCGCGTGCCGTCGTAGTTCGGGCGGAAGTGGACGGTGCCCTGGCCGATTTCCTGGATGGTTTCAGCGGCGATCGCGGTGAGGCGACACTCGGTGTAACGCATGGCGGCAGCGGGGTCACCGTCCATGCTGCCGAAGTTGCCGCTGCCGTCGACCAGCGTGGCCCGCATCGCAAACGGCTGGGCCATGCGGACGAGCGCTTCGTAAATGGATGAGTCGCCATGTGGGTGATACCGGCCCATGACGTCGCCGACGACGGTGGCGCATTTGCGATGCTTTTCGGTCGCCCGCAGGCCGTTCTGCCACATCGTGAAAATGATGCGGCGGTGGACGGGCTTCATGCCGTCACGAACATCGGGCAGCGCACGGCTGGTGATGACGCTTAGGGCGTAATTGAGATACCGCGCCTGGGCGAGTTCGTGCAGATTGCCTGAATCTTCACCGCCGGCCGGGGGCGTGCCGCCGGGGCCACGACCGCTCGGGCCGCCGGAACCGCTGCCGCCGGTCGCTTTGGCCGGGACCGGGTCGAACAGATCGGTAGTGCTATCGGAGTTGGCTGCGTCGGTCACGTCCATCAATCTTCGCTCCCTGAAACCTTCGTCCAGTGCATCGACCGGGCTTTTTAACGCCACGGGCTGCACGCGGCGATAGCGCCGCCCTGACGGCCGGGCCGTCCATCCTTGTGTCTTGCCGCTATCTGCGTTGAAAGCTGTTCCCGCTGGAACCGCGCCTCGTCCGCCGTACCGCACGTTATCGGCCAAAGGACTATCGCTTGTCCAACGGCGGGCCATCGGGCCGATGAAAGAAGACCCGAACTCGGCCCGAACCATGTTAGGGTTTTGGAAGGGTTTTGTCCAGTGTTTATTGAACGGTTGCGGCGATTGCCGCCGCCCCTATCATGCGGCCAGAAGCCGTTTTGACGCAGCGTGACTGATTTATGTCCGACGAAACGCCAACATCCTCAGCCCCCGGCTCGGCCATTACCACCGAGGACCACGGCCACGCCGAAACGGCCACGCTCGGCCACGGCACGGATACCTACACGCCCGGCGAAATGTCCTCGGTCGACCTCGTGTCGACCGAAATCATGCTTTCCAGCAGCCCACGCGAGCTGTCGGAATTGATCGAAGAAGCACCGTGCGACCAAGGCGCCAGCGTGCTGGAACGCCTGCCGCTCGACCGCGCCGTCGCCGTCGCCGAATATCTGGACCCGAAGACGGCCGCGCGGATTTTTAAGGAGATCGATGCGGGCACCGCCGCCGCCCTGATGCTGGGAATGAACCGCGTCGAAGCGGCAATGGTGCTGGCCGGCATGGACCCGGACGACCGCGTCGACATCTTGGGCATGGTCGACGCCGAGGCCCACGACGAACTGCTGGCCGAGCTGGACGTCGCCAAGCGCGCCGAAGTCCGCCACCTGGAAAGCTACGCCTCTGACACGGCCGGCGGCATCATGACCACGCAGGTCACCGCCCTGTACGAATATCTCACCGTCGACGATGCCATTCACCTGCTCCGCAAGCTCAGCGAAGAGCTGGAGCAGATGTTTTACGTCTACGCCATCGACCGGCTTGGCCGCTTGGTGGGCGTGCTGTCGATGCGCGATCTGATCCTCGCCAAGCCGAACCGCCGGCTGCGCGACATCATGATCAAGGGCGTCCGCAGCGTCCCCGTCACGATGGACCAGGAAGAAGTCGCTCAGCGGATGCGCGAGAGCGGTTACCTGGCGGTTCCTGTCGTCGATACCGAGCAGCGGCTGGTCGGCATCATCACGGTGGACGACGTGATCGACGTCGTGACCGAAGAGGCCACCGAAGACGTGCTGAAGATGTTCGGTGCCGGTGCCGAAGAACGTTTGAACAGCCCGTGGTTTTACAGCTTCCGCAAACGCGTGGTGTGGCTGCAGGTGAATCTGGGGACGGCGTTTTTGGCGGCGGGCGTGATTTCACTGTTCCAGAACACGATCACCGCGCTACCGCTCCTGGCGGCGTTTCAGACGGTCGTCAGCGGCATGGGCGGCAACGGCAGCGCGCAGGCGATGGCCGTGACGATTCGCGGCATGGCCACGGGCAAAGTCGATAAGGCGCTGCTCCGAAAAGTGCTCCTCCGCGAACTGATGGTCGGCATCTTCACGGGCATCGTGGTGGGCCTGACGACGTGGGGAATCGCCGCGATTTTCTACGCCGATCAGCACGGCTTCCGCATCGGCGTGGTGATCTGCATCGCGCTCATGTTCAACCACATCAATGCCTGCGTCACCGGATCGGCCATCCCGTTCATCATGAAAAAGTTCGGCGCCGACCCGGCCCAGAGCAGCACCATCTTCGCGACTACCTTCACCGACTGCGGCGGATTCTTCGCCACGCTGGGGCTGGGCTATCTGCTGATGGACTGGCTCAAGGGGTGATTGGTTTGTTGGCCGCAGATGGACGCAGATGAACGCGGATAAGAGAGTAGGAACGCAGGGAAGAAGACAATCGTCTGCCGTTTTTTCCTTTCTGCGTTCTCTGCGCCTCTGCGTTCAATCTTTCTTTCCGATCCGCGTTCATCTGCGTCCATCTGCGGCTAAATTACACCTAGATGCCCGAATCCTTCTTCGATTTCCGCTCCCGCATCACCAAGCCGCCGGCTGACGCGGATGAATCGCGGCTGGAACGGGCGATATCGGTCGCCGACCTCACGGCCAAGATTGACGCTGCCATTCGCGGCGGGGTCGGCGGCACGGTGCTGGTTCGCGGCGAGATCAGCAATCTCAACATCCATGGCGCCAGCGGGCATCTTTACTTCACGCTCAAGGACGACAAGAGCTGCATCGACTGCGTCATGTTCCGCGGCGAGGCGGCCAAGCTGAAGGCCCGGCCGACGGACGGTCAGGAAGTGCTCGTCAGCGGCGGCGTGCGGGTGTACGTGCAGCGCGGGCGGTATCAGCTCTATTGCCAGACGATGACGCCGCTGGGCCGCGGGGCGCTGGAGATTAAGTTTGCCGAGTTGCAGCGAAAGCTGGAGGCCGAAGGGCTGTTTGACGCCGAGCGCAAACGGCCGCTCCCGAATTATCCGCAGCGGATTGTGCTGATCACCAGTAAGCAAGCGGCCGCGCTGCAGGACATGCTGAAGGTGTTCCAACGAACGCCATGGCTGAAGCCGAAGCTGATTCACGTGCCGGTGCAGGGCGCGGGCTCTGCGGCAAAGATCGCGGAGGCATTGCGATCGATCCGCGACAGCGAGTGCGACCTGGTCATCCTCGGCCGCGGCGGTGGCTCGCTCGAAGACCTGTGGGAGTTCAACGAAGAGGCCGTCGCGCGGGCGATTTTTGATTGCCGCGTGCCGGTGATCACGGGCATTGGGCACGAAGTGGACGTGTCGATCGCGGATTTGGTGGCCGACTACCACGCCCACACGCCGACGGAAGCGGCACAGGTGGCGGTGGCCCGATGGCGGCTGGCGGCCGATGCGCTCGGCAACGCGGCCGAGCGATTGAACCGCGCGTTGCGGCAGACCGTCTCAAACCATCGCCAGCGACTGACCGCCGTCGAACGGCACGAAATGTTCCGCCGGCCGACGGACCGTCTCAATCGCCTGCGGCAGCTGCTGGATGACCGCCAGAAGCATTTGGCGGCGGCGGTGGCGGGTTTGATCGGCCGGGTCCGCCAGCGCGTCGCTCGGCAGGAACAACGCCTGGCCGCCCAGCATCCGACGGCCAACCTGCTGCGGGCCCGCCAGCGGCTGAATCGCCTGAGCGACGGTATTACGCACCGTCATCGCCTGCGGCTGACGGAAGCGGCAGGACGTGTCGAAGCTTTGCGCCGCGAGCTGACGGCCTTGGACCCTCGGGGCGTCCTCAGCCGTGGCTACTCGATCACGCGGCTGAAGAACGGACAGGCGATTCTGAATCCCGCCGATGTGAAGGCCGGCGACGTGCTGATTACGCAGGTGCGCGACGGCATCATCGAATCGACGGCGAAGGATTCAAAGCAGATGGATTTATTCTGATTCGCGAGGAGCAGGGCGCTGAGCGATTAAGGAATCGACGGTAGCGTGATCGCGGGTCGTTTGAGTGCGCGACGCATACCAACCGCTGGTCCGACCAACATCATCGGCAGCGCGAAAATTGGAAACGGCCGAAGCGTGAATCCGAAGCCGACTGCCGCGTTAAAGAGCACGACAATCGTCATCATCAGCAACGTGGCAATGACGAGAAAAGAATATACGCCGCGCCAGTGAATGGCGGGCTGCCCGTTACGATTGCCAACAAGAACGATTGGCATAGCAGTTCCAGTCCGGAACGAATTGCCGCGACGACGCTAGCCTTCGTTGCCGCCAAGTTCGCGATTGCGGAACACCAGTAGGCCGATGCTCAAAGCGAACGCGACGTAGAACGCCGCGTACAGGAACGACAGCGCCACGTTGCTCCAGACAAACCCGTACGAAATGCTGTGAGCGACCTCGGTCGATTCCATGCCGAGCTGGCCGTAGATCGTGTACTTTCGCAGATCAAAGACTTCCAGGAACGGCAGCAGGGTCGAAAGGATGCCAGCCAGGCCCTTGGCGACGGCATTGCCGTTGGTAACGGCGTCGCCGAGGAATCGTGTCAGGTTGCCCGCCACATACAGCAAGATGACGGCGGGCAGGTTCACGACCAGTGAGAACCGCGTCGATACCGCGACGCTGACGGCGGCCAACACACCGATCTGTAGCCAGACCAGCAGCAGGCTCGGATAAAGCCCGGATAGGTGGCTCATCCGCAGGTTCATCAGCTTGGCGGCTTCGCTGGCGTCGAACGAACGCGTGTTGATCGTGTAGTCGGTCGGAATGCGCCACCACGTGCACAGGCACAGCAGGGCGCCCAGCGCCGCGACGGCCAAGCCGGCCGAGAGCAGCAGGCCGAGATATTTCCCGAGCAGCACCTGCAGGCGGCTGACCGGCTTGCTCATCAGCGTGAGCATGGTGCGGTCTTCAATTTCTTCGTGGATCGATCGGCTCGTGGCGAACAACGTCGTCAGCAGCACCAGGACGAGGATTACGTCCAGGCCGACCGATTTGAACATCACCGTGTCTTCACCCAGCGTGAAGAACGGGAGGAACATAAAGATCACCAGGAAGGCAGCGCCTGCCGCCATCAGCAACGAATAAATCGGCTGGGCGATGGACTCAAAAAACGTGTGACGGGTGATGACCCAGGTGCGATACATGCGGCCGGTATGATAGACGTGGGCCGAGGGACTTGCCAACTATCCGAGCAAGGTTGGCGAAAGGCCTAGAAGGCGGTTTCAGCGGCCAATGATAAATTGCGGGAAATCGCCCGAAGGCGGTTCGGTCTGGCGGACCACGTCGCGGATATGCGGTTTCATCCGTTCGCGGACGGCCTCAATGAAGCCGTCGCACTGGTGTTCAGGCCCTTCGCAGACCAGCTCCACGCGCCCATCCGGCAGATTGCGGACAAAGCCGGTCACGTCGAAGTTGATGGCGAGGTTCCGAGTCGTATACCTGAAGCCCACACCCTGCACGCGACCTTGAAAAAAGCAGTGGCAGCGTGTGGCGTCAGTGGCAACTGGCATGGTCGGACTATATCGACGCGTCATTACGCGCTCAAAACTAATTTTTCTTCATGCGCACATTGTTACTCTGGGCTGTTTTCGGCCGCTGTCGATTGTCGCACCGCTTCCGAATAAGCGCGCTCAAAAGCGCTCCACTGGCTAGTGACATAATGCTCCAGCAGCGGCCGAATGGCGGCGGGGTGATAGAGCGTGCCCTCGGCGGTGCGACCGACGACGTCCGCCGCCCGACCGTCCCGCAGGTCGACCAGCATGCGCCGCAGGCCGTCGGCATACTGCGGGGATTCCAGCATCAAACGCGCCAACGCCCAGCATTGGCCGTAAAAACCCTCGCGCAGCAGCAGGTCTTTCCCGGCGATATCGCCCGCATTGAGCCGAATCAGATCGATCAATGGAATCAGCCCTTTGGCTGTAATCGCCGCGGCCAAGCCTTGCCGGCGACGCGTGTTGGATCGGCGGTCGATCGTGACATGCTGATCGGTGACGCCCACCGTTTCAAAGGTTGTCGCCAGCCCTTCCTCCAGCGCCGGCGGCAACCTCAGCGGCAGATTGCGGGCGACGTATTGGTGAAAACCCTCATGCGCGGCCACGCCCCAGAGGTCCGATTCATTGAACAGCCAGCAGACGAACCGGTCGCCGTAGGCATATCCCCCAGGGCCGACGCTCAGATAGACGGCCGCGTCCGGGCCCGTCAGGCGTTGGGTGTAGGCGTCCCATTCACTTGGCGTGGCGAAGAAGTACACCTCCAGCGGCCGATCAAGCTGCGGCCGTGGGCTCACGAGGGCGGCGTATTGCACGTAGGCCGCCTCCATCACACGGGCGAACCGTTCGATCACGGCGGCGTCTCGAACCGTCGTCAGAATGCGATAATGCGGCGTTCGCACGTCCGATCCCGCCAGGCCGGCGTCGGCCCATGGCTTGGCCCGGAGCGGAACTGCCGTTTCGGCCGGCTCGCTCGCGCAACCACTCAGCAGCAGGGCGGCCCAGAGAACGGCCAGCAGACCGGGCACGCATTGTCTTTTGGTCATCCGTCCGTATCGTGCGGCGATGGCCCAGGCGCGAGTGGACGTGATCAGCATCGGCACGTTGTCCCGAAATTTGTTGTGGAAGGAAAGTGAGCCCGTTCGCACCCCGCACGCGACGACCACGATCATCCGCACGGGCAACCGCAACATCTTGGTCGACCCCGGCCTCCCCGGCGCGATCCTGGCCGCCCGCCTGTACGAACGCACCGGCCTCAAGGCCGACGCGATTGACACCATTTTCCTCACCAACAGCCGCCCGGCCCACCGCGGCGGCGTCGCCGCGTTCCCCAAGGCCAAGATCCTGATCCACGAGATGGAACGCGAACGCGTCCTCGTCGAGCTGGCCATGCGAATGGACGAGGCCGATGACGACGCCGAGCGCGAACTCATCCAGGCCGAGGCGAAGGCGTTCTCGATCTACAAAACCGCGCCGGATCAACTCGCGCCACAAGTCGATCTCTTCCCACTCTTCGGCTACACCGCCGGCACGTGCGGGATCCTGGTCAGTTCCCCGACCCACACGACTCTGCTCGCCGGCGATGCCGTAGCCAGCGCCGACCACCTTCTCGCCGGCCAAGTGTTGCCGGGCTGTTTCAACCTGGAACAGGCCAAGGAAGCGCTTCAGGAAGTGTACGAAATCGCCGACGTGCTGATTCCGGGCCATGACAACATCATGCTGAACCCGCGCTCGTACGGTGGCTGATTAGTTCGCGGCCGGCTAGTTCTTCGCCTGAAACCGCGGGCCCTCAAGCTTCGCTTGCCCCTGCATCCACGCCACCACGTCTTTGTCGGCATAGGCGCGGTCCCAGCAATCGTGGCCGAAGCCGCCGTAGACGGTGTGCTTGGCATGGCCGCCGGCGGTGTTGATCTTTTCGCACATGCCGCTGGTGTTCCAGACGCCGACGAAGGGGTCGAACCGATTATGGATCGCCCAGATCGGGTAGCGCGTGAGGTTCGGAATGTCGTCTTCGCTGCTGAAGGCGCACAGCGGCATCAGCGCGGCAAATCGGCCGGGATAGCGAGCCCCGAGTTTCCAGACCGCCGCGCCGCCAGTTGAAAGGCCAGTCACGGTGACACGATTCGGATCGATGCCGAAGTTTCGCGTCGCGTCATCCAGCGTCGCCATCGCGAGCGGAAGCTGATCGTCGTCGCGCCAGCTATCGCTGGTCTGGGCGAATACGACAATACAGTTGAAGCGCTCCGGGTTTTCCTTGATCGCCGGGCCGATGCCGACTTTCGTCGCACCCATGCCGTCGTTACCGCTTTCAAACAGGCCGTGCAGGAACAGGACGGCCGGGTATTTCTTCTGCGGGTCGTAATTGGGCGGCGTGTAGATCGCGTACTTTCGCGTGTCGCCGGCGAAACTAAACGACTCCTGCTTGAAGTTCGCCTTGCCGCCGGAAGAACAGCCGACCAGCCCGCTCATCAGCACCGCCCACAGACAGACGATCGCATGCTTCATTCGGCCCCTCATAGGTTTGGTTTGCTGCAGTTCAATCGACTGCCGCGACGATCTTTTCCTGCAGCAGCTTCGCGTGGCTGTTGGTGCCCTCGGCGATGCCGTTGAACAGGATGGAAAACACGTACGTCGAGCCGTCCTTGGCCTTCACGAAACCGGCCAGCGCGCTCACGCTGGCGATGAAACCGCTCTTGCCGATGACCCGCTCGCGCAGGCCCGATCCGCCGAAGCGGTCTTTGAGCGTGCCGTCCACCCCGGCCACCGCCAGGCTGGTGAGGTACGCGTCGCGGTGCTTCGACCGGTACTCGTGTTCTAACACGGCAAGGATCGCACCGGGCGAAATTACGTTCTTCTTGCTCAGGCCGCAGCCGTCGTCGAAGGAAAATTGATCGGCCGAGACGCCGATGGATTGAAGAAACGCACCCACCGCGGCCGGCCCGTTCGCCCAACTGCCCGATTCGCCGCTGACCTTCGCGCCGACCCGCTTGCAGAGCGCCTCGGCGTAAAGATTCATGCTGTCTTTGTTCGCCCGGGCAATGATTGTGGTGATCGGCGTCTCATACACCGCCAGGGGCTGCCAACTGTCGGCCGCGGCGCGGACGGTCGCGTCGCGCTCAATATCGCCTTCAATCGGAATGCCGGCTTTCTTAAACGTGTCGGCCAGCACGGTCGCCGTGAACTTTGAGGGATCATCTACAGTGACCGAGATCGGCTTTCCATTGGCGGCGTCGGTTTGGCCGCGCAGTTCGATCTTGTTGGAGTCGGCCGCCCGGCTGAGCCAGACGGCATTTTTGGTCCCGCCGACGCAGGTGTTGGCAATGGGGGCGTAAGTCGTCGTCGGATCGACGCGGTAATCCACCACCGCGCCTTTGCCTTTCGGCTGCAGATAGAAATCCAGGCAGTTGGCGTTCAGATTCAGCCCGGCCACCCCGGCGACATAACGCAGGTGAATCTGATTCGCCGGCCAGGTGGGGTGGACGTATTTCTCGTCAAAAATGCTGTCGTCGTAGACCAGCTTGCCGAAGCCTTTCACGCCGCGGGCTTTGACCGACTCGGCCCATTTTTCGAACAGCGTGGTGCTGGTCCAGCCTGTCTTTTCCAAGGCTTCGGCGTCGCCGAGCGATGGATCGCCATCGCCGACGAGGGCCAGCGTGCTGTCCTTCTGTAGCAGCCGAGTGCGGAAGACGAAATCCGGCCCGAGGGTGTCGAGCGCGGCGGCGGTTGTGATGAGTTTCAGGTTGCTGGCCGGCGTCAGCGGCCGGGTCGGCTCGTGCTCGTAAATCACTGTCGCCGGCGATTCGCCGTTGAGCTTGGCGATCTTTACGCCGACGCGGACATTCTTCAGGTATGGGTCGCGCAGCACGCCTTCGATGGTCGACGAAACGTCTGCCTGCACTAATGAAGTCGCAGCAAAGGCGGCCATGAACGAGCACCAGCTTATGAGTCGCCGCATCGTGGAGAAACTGTAGCGTGACGGCCAACGGGTGCAACGCGGTGAAATCGATTAAAATACCCACGTGCGAATTGGCCCGATCGAACTCTCCGCCCCTTTCTGCCAGGCCGGCCTTGCCGGGTATAGCGACCGCGCCATGCGCCTGGTCGCCCGGCGGCGGGGTTGCGCGTACGCCGTCACCGAGGCGCTGCTTGACACAATCATGCTCAATGGCGGGCAAGGGCTGAAAAATTCGATCGATATCAACGACGAAGACCACCCGACCGCCGGCCAAGTCATCGGCAGCGAGCCTGACACGGTCGCCCCGGCCGCGGCGATCCTGCATGAGGCGGGTTACGACGTCGTCGACCTGAACTTCGCCTGCCCGGTGAAGAAGATCAAAAACAAAGCCCGCGGCGGGCACATGCTGCGCGACCTGCCGCGTGGCCTGTCGATCCTGCGGGCAGTCCGCGAGCGCCTGCCGACGGCAACGCTCACGGTCAGCCTCCGCCGCAGCTTCGGCGATGAAGGCCACGAAACCCTCTTCGGCCTGCTCGATGAAGCCTGGCAGCTCGGTTACGCGGCTGCCCGCGTGCACGCCCGATCGGTGGAGCAAAAATACTTCGGCCGGGCGGATTGGTCGGCGTTGGCCGAGATCAAACGGCAATACCCCGATCGCACCATCCT
>JAQGHK010000001.1 GCA_028288875.1 Phycisphaerales bacterium
GACATCGAGATGAATCGCCCGGCGGGCCGAGTCCAGATCGCCGAAGCCGGTCAGGATGATGACGGCCAAATCCGGGTGCTGACGGCGGCTGCGTTCGAGGAACTCAATGCCGTTCATGCCGGGGAGATTGAGGTCGAGCATCAATATGTCGAACGCCCGCCCGGCGAGGATCTTCCCCGCCGCCTCGGCCGAACCGGCGAGAGTCGTAGCGTACCCCATTGTTTTCAGGGCCTGCTCCAACATATTGCGGACGCGTGCTTCGTCTTCGACGATCAGCACGTCGTGGCCCGAGTTGGGTGTACGGTTTGTTGCAACGCTGTTCACCGGCGTGTTCTCCATCAGAACGCTACTGTCGCTGCCCGCTGTTCGGCTGGTTTCACTCCCGGAATGCACACGATGAACCGGCTGCCATGGCCCGGCCCCTTGCTTTCCGCACGAATGCGGCCGCCATGGTTTTCGACGATGGCGTACGTGATCGACAGGCCCAGCCCCGTGCCCGGCTCGCCCGCGCCGCGTTTGGCCGTGAAAAACGGCTCGAATATTTGTTCCAGCGTTTCGGCCGTCATGCCCCGGCCGTTGTCCTGAACGCTAAGTTCGACCCAGTCTCCGGAGCGTTGTCCGCCGATGCGTACCTCGCCGGCGTCGGGCACAGCTTCTAACGCGTTGACCGTTAGATTCAGAAGCACCTGCTTCAGTTCGACCGGATTGCCGACAACGTCGAGTGATTCTCCGGCGGCAAAATCGAGCACGACGCGACGGTCGCGGTAATTGCGTAGGCCTTTAGTAAGCACCGTCACCTGCTGTGCCAGTTCGTCAAGCCGCAGTGGCTCGCGTGCCTCGCTGCCACCGCGCGATAAGGCCAGAAGGCGGCCGGTGATTTCTTTGCAGCGGAACGCCTCATCGCGAATGATCTGTTGGGCGTCCAGGGCTAACGTCAGTGCTTCAGCCTCCGCGGCCGCTTCGGCTTCCGATCCTGCGGTGCCGTCGTCGCCGATCAGCACGCGATTCAATCCCTTGGCCGCCAGTTCGGCGTAGCCGCTGATGACGCTCAGCGGATTGTTGATCTCATGGGCCACGCCGGCCGCCAGAAAGCCCACGCTGGCCAGGCGCTCTGACCGCACCAGTTCACGACTCCGGCTGATAACTTTCTCCTCAAGGCTCTTGTACAGGTCCGCTAACTCGCGCGCCAAGCCATTAAAGAGTCCGGCGACTTGCATGAATTCTTCGTCGCCGCGCGGTCGAACCAGTTCGCGATAACCGGTCGACGCGCTCTGCTTCATATCGTCCCGCAGCCACGCCAGCGGGCGTACCAAGGCTCGGTATTGGGAGAAATGAATCATTCCTGACGCGCAGAGCACAACGATGAGCCAGAGGACGGTCCAGACCAACCGCATGCGCACCCGGTCGGCCGCACCTGTCACGTGGAGCCGTGCCGAGGCGGGCGTCATCTTTGCGACATCGCCGATGGCGACCTGTGCCTGCGCGAGTTCCGCCGCCGCTGAGTTCAACGCTGACACCGGCTGGGTCGTCTTTCCATTCTCGGGAATTGTCACTCCTCCAGTGAAATGGTGAAACGCTGCGTCGGCTCGGTCGGCCGCCAGCCGGGCCAGATTCAATTCCTCACTGACTTGGCCATCTTCTAACGTCTGGGCGAGTGTCAGTTCCTCGATGGTCCGTTCGATCCCCGTACGCAACGGCGTGAAGAGCCGCACCTCGCGATAGGTTCCCGCGTCACTACTTGCCAGCACGTCGTGCAGCCATTTGATCTGAGGGGCCAACGCTTCGGCCCGATCCATCGCGTTATACTCTGCAATCGCTCCGTTGGCCGTCTGGTAAAGGCTGAGCAGATTCCAGACCGATAGCAACCCGAGCGACAACACGCCGCCGACCAGTAAAACGATCCAGAATGAGGCCTTGCGCGTTAAAGTCATCAACCTGAGCCTGGCAAAGTCGTTCGATGCGGCTTAAAGCCGCCCGGTCATTGTACCGAGGAGGCCGGGCGGTGCCGCGCGACTGCAAGTCTTGCAGGTGATTGTGCAGGGTGTAGGCGGTTGGAGCAGTTGCTGATAACTATGACACGCTGGCATTTGGGTAAGATGCTCTGCTCACGCTATAGCTTTAAGGTTGACGCACCGCAGTACGAAGCTTCGCGGGCGGTCCGAGCGGATAGATGAGCAACTACGACAGACCTTCATTGATTTCATTTGCTCGCAGGGCTGACTCGCGGACATCGTGGCAGCCCAGACTCGACGCCTCGTATGCGTCATTCGAAAGTGAAACGGTACACTCCAGCGAATGAACGAGCACGATATCAATGGGCTAATGAAAGCAGCGGCAGAACGGCAGCTTGCCGTATCCGCACTTCAGAAGAAATACGACACAAGTTCGAATGTACCCACAGAGCAGTTGGTCATCGATATGCGGGAACTCTTGGCCACAGAGCGGATTGTTCTGGACGCGATCATCACCCTGTTCGTTAAGATTGGTGCCGACGCGAAAGCTTCATCGGTTGAATGATCCTTTTCCCCGCACAAGGGCCAGCACAGTATCTCTAAGCGTTGGGACAATCGCGGCCAAGATTCAACGATCTCCGCCAGCGGGTCCGATGTGCCCGATCATGTGCTGCCCATATTCGGACTTGGGTTTTTCCTATAGAACACTGAGCTTTCTCTGACCCCCTCGCGATCAGAGAAACTCCCCGAATTTCGGGACTTTTTTAAGCGCTGAAACCGTTTTGTCCCCCACTCGCATGTGCGGGGATCAAGCACAGGCGTCAAACATACGAGGACCGCGTCCTCGGCCTATGGCCTTCTCAACGTGGTCGCCTGCCTGCTCATTGTTCTCAAGCTCGGATGGCTGTGGGCGCATGCGGGTTCTTCAGCTATTTATCCATGTCGATCATGTTCCCTACCATTTTCGCATCAGGCAGTCATGGTTTTGGCTCTAGGGCCAAGCAAGCGTCGGCATACCTCGTCATGCCAATTATGGGTGGCGCGGTCGTTCCTAGGTTGATGGGGGCGATCGCGGACTACTATGGAATGTCGTGAAGCTTCGTCGTGCCACTAATCTGCTTGGCTTCATTTCACCTTCCAGTTATGCGTGAAAGCGTCTCAGCAGGAGCAATGGATCGGCCGTTGTTCCAATTCAAACAGCGCTTTGATGCGAGTGTTCAAAAACGACGCTGTGTCGCGCCGATTTAGCGCCCTATGCATTAAGAATGCTTTCGACCTGCTCAAGTTCATGGGCCGACAGTGCTGGGGCGTCGTAGATCTTCACGTTCTCGACAATCTGTTGCGGACGCGATGCGCCGATGAGGGCCGTCGTTACGCCGACCTTTCCCTGGTGTCGCAATGTCCAAGTGAGCGCCATCTGCGCAAGCGATTGGCTGCGTGATGCGGCAAGGTCGTTGAGCGCATTAAGCTTCCGAACCAGAGCCGGTTTAACGTTGCCTTCATTGAGAGCACTCCCCGCTTGTTTAGCCCGACTGTCTTCAGGAATGGCTGTCAGGTATTTGCTCGTCAGCAGTCCCTGCGCCAGCGGGCAGAACGCGATTGTGCCCAAGCCGAAGCGGTCGGTAATTGGAATCAGATCCTTCTCGATGCCGCGATTGAGCATCGAGTAAGACGGCTGATGGATGATCGGCTTCACATAGCCGTTCGCTTCACAGATGCGGATGACGTCGGCCGTCTGCGCCCCGCTGTAGCTGCTGATGCCGGCGTATAACGCTTTGCCTTGCCGGACGATCGTGTCGAGCGCGAACAGCGTTTCTTCCAACGGCGTCTTCGGGTCCGGGCGGTGCGAATAAAAGATGTCGACGTAATCGAGTTGCAGACGTTTCAGCGATTGATCGCACGAGGCGACGACATACTTACGGCTGCCCCACTCCCCGTACGGCCCGGGCCACATCCGGTAGCCGGCTTTGCTGCTGATAATGAGTTCGTCTCGATAGCTGCTGAAATCTTCTTTAAGAATCCGTCCAACGCGTGATTCAGCCGCGCCGGGCTTCGGCCCGTAGTTGTTTGCCAAATCAAAGTGCGTGATGCCGTGGTCGAACGCGGTGAAGAGCATCTGCCGGCAGTTGTCGTGGAAACTGGATTCATCGGCGTGCTTTGCGGCATCGGTGCCAGCATCACCAAAGTTGTGCCAGCATCCGAGACTGATGGCCGGCAACAGAAGACCGCTATCGCCACAACGGCGGAACC
Organism: Phycisphaerales bacterium; assembly: GCA_028288875.1. Lineage (GTDB taxonomy): Bacteria > Planctomycetota > Phycisphaerae > Tepidisphaerales > Tepidisphaeraceae > RYN-431. The sequence goes on from JAQGHK010000001.1 coordinate 4,203, forward strand.
ATTGGTCGGACTTCTCGTAACGTTCTTCGGCTGGCGCATAGCTCATACACCGAGTCTTTCACCCGCGACCGGAAGCGTCAACACCCCAACAGAATTATCTAACGTTGAATCGATGGCGTCGATCAACTCCGCGATCTCTCATGCATCGAGAGAAAATTCCGGCGTTTAACATTTTGGCTTCGCTTCCCTGAGGGATTGCGTTCGACGCTGGACCATGCAACCACAGCACGATCGCGAAGATGCAATTTTTGTTGCAATCATCACGGGCGGGCAGGTGACGGTCGAGGTGGCCGAACCGGATCAGGGGCCGCAGGAATCGAACCTGCTGCAGTCGCCTTTGGAGACCAACTCACTGCCTTAGCATTGACCCCTCACGAATTCCGCGGGCACGGATTGAACGCGCGACATTCCCGTGAACAGCGGGACGCTCTGCCACTGAGCTACCACGGAAGGCCAACGCCGGGATCGAACCAGCAACATCCAAATTACAAAGACGGCGCTCTACCAATGGAGCTAGTCGGCCGAAGGACAGTCAGGGTGGTCGGGCTCGAACCGACGACCTCGTGAATCCGAATCACGCGTCCTACCAACTGGACTACACCCTGAGCAAACTCTCAGTGGCGCAAAGCTGGCTTATTTCGGATCGAGGGAAATTAGCGTTGCCAGCGATGCGCCGTTGTAGGCGTCGCTGGCTGCGTATTGAAGGTGGTCGTCTGGCGGAACATGAGCCGGGACTATTACAAATGTAGTTGATCGCGTCAACAGAAAAAACGGAGAGCGGAAGAATCGAACCCCTGGCCTTGCAGCCTCACCCAGTTAGCAACCGGGGTGTCACACCAATGCGACGTACACTCTCCGAAAGCGGAAAGTGGAGGAGTCGAACCTCAGGCCGAAGCCTACTCGTTTTCGAGACGAGTGCCGGGACCAATCCCCGGTCTGCACCTTCCGTTGATAGACGGACTTGGTGATGGTTCGGTGGTACTCGACATAGAAATCTCTACAGACGTTGGCAGGACTCGAACCTGCGTGAGCGGAGCTGCAGTCCGCGGCCTTGCCTCTCGACCATAACGTCAGGCAGTGCGGCGGGCGGGATTCGAACCCGCAGAAAACCGGATTTAAGCCGGCCACGTTTGCCAGTTACATCACCGCCGCGTCAGTGCCACGCGTGAGATTCGAACTCACACTGCTCCGCTTTTGAGACGGATGCCTCCTGCCGATTGGGCTACCGTGGCCATCATGGTTGCCGAGGGATTCGAACCCTCACTGTCTACCATCTCGGGGTAGCGCCTCCTGCCAGTTGGGCTAGGCAACCGATCAATGCTCTAAGCAGGATTCGAACCTGCAACCTTTCCATTCTGAGTGGAACGCCTCTGCCAGTTGGGCTACTAGAGCGACAGTGCATGGGGAAGGAATCGAACCTGCGATGGAACCTTTCAGCTCGTCCGGGTTACAGCCAGACCGCTTCGGCCTCTCGACGCACCCATGCGCGAAATCGACGTAAAAGTAGACGCGAAAACGCCGAACGGGATCGGCACTGGATTTTAAGAAACGGGAAAGTCTTCGCCGGATTAGGCTAAGACGGGACTAAGTCGACTTGATAGGAGTCGATAAGCACAAGAGAGGATGGCGCGGGGGGCGACCATGAGCGGGGAGTATGCCATTGAATTTTGAAGTGTCAACACGAAAGTAGTTTCTCGCCGTTAAACTTTTCGAGGAATACCTGCAGGCGTTCCGCGCTGGCCGTTGTGACGTTGTTGACGCAAAGCACGTGCGGCCGGTGCTCGATCGCGGCGGCGACCCTGGCGCCTTCGATGGTGCTGGCGATCGTCATGGTGGAAAGAGTGTACCAACAAAAAACACTCCCGGTGCAATGACCGGAAGTGTGCAGTCGCGTGCCGCCCCGCCGCCAGCGCCGCTTCAATCGTCACGCCCGAGCCCATGAAGCAATCGAGCACCGTCTAACCGCGCCGGGCAGTGCATAAGCCAAGTGCAGCAAGAATGAACACCACACAAGCGGACGGCTCGGGCACTACGCCTGCGGTGAGCCTAGCAAGCGGCACGTTGCCAAAATTTGCCAACATGCCCAGCGGTGCGCTGGTGATCCCATTGAATCGGTATACCGATCCGCTGGTGCAGTTGATCGCCAGCAGGTCCTCATTGGTGGCGAACGCCAGGTCTAGCAGCTTGCCAATACCGCCTGCGTTGGCAGGACGAAATGTATCGATGAACGCCCCGGCTTCGCCGTTGAAACGCAGAACCGTGGTGGCTTCGTTTGTGAAGTTGTTGACGTAAAGGTTTCCGGTACCTCCGGCCGTTCAGTTTATCGGTGGTGGTCAAAGACGCCGGAACTGCTGCAGCGGTTCGTGAGGGTGCAGGTGAGGCCGACGGATACGGCTTAATCCATCTCTTCATCCCTGCGCACAGCACGTAGAACAAACGCCAGAGATCCAGAGGCAAGCCGCCTGCCGACCGTATCCGGCTAGGCATCGCCGAATAGTTCGTCGGAAATGGGCGTCAATGGCTGACCCATGCTATTGCTGCCGACGACCGCTGGGATGGGCTGCGGGTGCAACTGGTTGAGCCACTGAAAAGCTTTCGACCGATGCTGCTATCGGCTTGAACGATAGGCCCTTTACACGGACCGTGTCTTCGCCATCGCCGGCGTCGATGCTGATGTTGTGAAATGTGTTTAGTGGAACCACGATCGAAATGATAGCCACTCCGAGATCGGCCACATTGGGGACTGTCGTAATGATGTCGATTCGGAGCGTACTGCGTGAATCACGGTGGAGCAGTATGATGTCGTCCGCGAACGTGCCCTTGAGGTACAGGACGCCGTTCCTATCGACGTAGGCGACCGCGCCGGCTGTGATATGCTGCGGCTTGGGTCCGGCACCATAATAGAGCTTCCGCTGGTGAACAGCGGCGCGGAAGCCTTTGTCGATGGGCTCGGGCTGGTTGTTCGCCACGACTACGAACGCATCTTACCCGTTGGCAAGAATCGGGTTCGTAGAGGCGTAACGTCGATGATCCAGCAGCTCGCATACCGACAAGGACGGCTTGAGTGATTTCATGCGTGGATCCCTTCCCTATTAAGTGCCCAGCAACTGCCGGCCCGGTGACGTGTTTCGAAGCCATAGACGCCATTGCAAGCGGAATGCTACTACGTGCGTAGCCCAAAACAAAAATGAAAGGTGCGAACGATGGGTCCGTGACTTTGGTAACCGCGCGATGGTCGCCGTTAGGAAGGCTTGATCGCGCTCGATGCAGCCCCGCCCCCATCGCCGCTTCTACCAGCTCATCGTTGACATTCGACGATGTCATTTCGCGACTGAAAAACCCGGGCGACCTCTCGGTTCCGACAACAGCATTGTCAATAATTCTTCTCGGCTCAGACTTGAGGACAGAACCCAGTGCGTTCCCTCCGGCGAAGCCTGCCTCCCGGTGTGGGAAGTCAAACACGCAGCTAGGGCCGCAATGTCGCCCTCTGGATTCTGGTGGCCACGGCGCTGTCTTGGGGGCTGCTCATCTGCCTCCCGCCGCATGGTCAGTAGCTGGCGTTCACCGGGGCCAATGCGGGCGATCTGAAAGAGCTTCTCTTTCAGATCGCGGCCGTTTGACCAATGGATCGATTTCCGCAACGTCTCGATGGAGCCGGTGCAGTTGACGCAGATTGAAGTCTCGACAAGCGACCGGCGACGCAACGTTCCCGCCAACAGTGAAGAGTCACGCTCGCCTGAGCTTCTGATGTGCGTCGCCCCTCTGCGTCGTCGATTGACAGCGGACGGGGCAGCTTCTAGCCGACCAACGCATCGTCCCCGCCTAATGCTGCAGGCTAGCCCGTGTCGGCTTGTCCCACTCACGTTGTGGAATTTCGTCTGATTTTCGCCGCGTTGAATTCTGTAAATATGACGGACATGATTGGTCTCTCTGTTAAGCGACCAACGCCCTAGGCTTGAACGGCTTAAACGTCAGCTCGTCCAGCGTATCGGTTAGTGATGTCTTCTTTGGGCCATCGGCCAGCGCCCACGGCTTCTTCACCGAGGCATTGATGCTGTCTACGATCGGGCCAGAGCTTGCCTGGGTCGGACGGCTTAAACAAGCATCTCAAGAGTTCTTGGTGCCGACGTCCAGAATTTTATCGTCCCAGGCTTCGGCCTTGACCATCAAGCTTGTAGACAATCTTGACCGGTGTCGGCTCATTAGTGGTTGGGTGCCTTGTCCCTCTTCTTTAAGTTGCCTGCGATCATGAGAGCATGACCGCTGTGGAAAGAATTTTTCGGCGATTTGAGAGTAAGAAGCCGTTCGAATGATCGAAGGAACATTTTATGCTAGATCACCGACTTATTTGTATTCATCCGGGGAGTGAAATGCCATAATGCCGCCATGGTTCGGTGCCGGCTCTGCCGCAATCCGCTCTCCCGCTCCAAACTCCGTGGAAGCGACTGGATTTTAGCGTCGATGCTCCTGTTCCCGGCCCGATGCCATAAATGTCTTGATCGCGATCATCTCTTCCTTTTGTATTGGGTTTTTTGCCGTCGAGCCCGTTCTCGCCGACGTCGCATGCCGACAGACGATGTAGATTCGCTCGATGCTGATCTATCGCACGGCCGCAATGGCGTGCCGATCGCTGGTGATGCCGTTGAATGACGGTAAGGATGCCGCCCGAAGCCGCAACAGCAAGCTAGACCGAATTATGGCGTGGTGCTTGCGATAGGATCACTTTGCGAATGCAACATTCGCCAGCGGGATCCGCGGGCGAGGAAAGCGTTCTGCGGGCGCGACCACAGATTGACCTATAGAAGCATTGTTCAATGAGGCCGATGCGGCGCCAGAAGCATCAACTATTCCGCGAGGGCCACCTCCCACGACCATGCCAGAGTTGCCGCCACCCGAGGCTTAAGTTAGGCACATTAGGCCCAAGGTATCGCTCGATTTTCAGCGGAAAATACGCTCACATTTAACGGCCAAGCTCATCCGAAATCGCCCAGCGGCGCTATCAGCGCCCACATACTGACGCGTCGGACGAGCCCGGAAGGCAGCAGAGCCGAGCCCGTACCCGACACCCTCCGGCCGGCCAAATGGATCGCTCAGTTCGCCAGCGTATCAGCCGACTCCGCCCGCCTCCGCAGCCCAAACAGCGAAGCCAACCGATTTCCCGCCGCCACGGTCTTTCGCCGACGGCGGGTAAGCAGGATGGACCCGCCGAGGCCGAACAGAGCGGCGGTCGTCGGCTCCGGTGCGGGAGATTGGC
>JAQGHK010000016.1 GCA_028288875.1 Phycisphaerales bacterium
GTCGGTGAAGTCGCCGTCGTTGTTGAAGTCGAAGCTGTACCGCAGGCCAAACGCCTGATCGACGGCACTGTCGGTTGGCGCGCTGAACTGGGCGACTGACACGCCGCCGACCATAACTGTCGGCGTCACCGCGAAGGCGGCCGTGGGCGCTACGTTGTCGATTAGCACATCGGCGCCGGCCACCGGGCTGACATTGCCCGCGGCGTCCCGCACCCGAAGCGCCACGCGGCGGCGGCCGGGCCCGTCGATATTCGCGGCCGAGAAAGTCACGTTTTGACCGGTGGCGTCGACATTGAAGGTCGTGCCGTCGTAATCGAAGTCCCACTCCCAGGCGGATACTGCGCCGCCGGCGGACGATGCGGCGCCGCTCAGCGTGACACTAGCGCCTTCGTTGACGTGGTAGGTGCTGCCGGCGTCGGCGGCGAGAGGGCTGGCGAAGTCGAACGAATGCACGCCGTCGGGCGCAGCGACGATCAGGCGATTATTCGCCAGCGACAATTGCCCGCCATATGCGAGCATGTAACGCAGCTTGCCGGTGGCGCGGTCGAACACATATGTGTTGGACGTGGACGCGACAATCACCGAGTCATCCGTAACGATCGGCTGCAGCTGCAATGAATCCGTTGTGGTGTAGGTGTTCACCAGTTGGCCGTTGGCCGTGTTGTAGGCTTTAACCGTGGAGCCTTGGATTACGTAGGCCGTGTTGCCCGAGACGGCCGCAGTGCCGGTGAAAGAGCCGGCGACCGTCCAGAGCGTCTGGCCGGTCGTCAGGTTCACACTGTAGAAATCAGGGTTGCCGACCAGGAAGGCCTGGTTGCCCGCCAAGGCAGTCGTGCGGTTCATCGACCAGCCGTTCCAAGACCAGCTCTTGGTGTTGGTCCAGGAGGCGGTGCCCGTTTCGTCATACTTCACGAACGAGCCGGCGACGTAGGAATAGACCGAACCGTTCAGGATGGACGGCGTCCATTCATCATACTGGGCCAGGCCGATGTATTTGATCTGCGTGCCATTGTGTTGGAAGCCGTACATGCCGCCGTAGGAGCCGCCGTTGATCCAGATGCCGGACGCGTCGACGGCGGGGGCGTAATACGATTCCCATTGCGCCTGGAACGCTGCGGACCAGATGGTATTGCCGGTGTTGGCGTCGATGGCCCACAATTGCGTGTCGCTGGAGTGATTGCAGCGGGTCAGGTAGACGCGGCCGTTGTAGTAGGTGGGCGGATTGATGCTGAAGCCCGACGTGAACGAGTGCTTCCACAGCAGCTGGCCGTTGGTCGCGTCGTAGGCGCTGAGCGCATAGCCCGACGGTGAGTATTGCGTGGCAAAGACCCGACCGTTGCCGACGGCGACGGCAAGCGTGGTGGTGTTTCCGTCGTTCAGGACGGCCCAGCCATTGACCGGCGCGGCAGGCCCGGTAACGCCAGCAAAGGCGCCCGTGTGCGCGGCGCTGCCCCCGAAAGTGGTCCATTCGCCGGACAGCGTGGCCGCCTGGGGCGAGACATAGGCCTTGGCGGACGACGTCGCCGTGCCATCGGAGATCGTATACGTGAAGTTGTCCGCACCCACGAAGCCGGCGGCCGGGGTGTACAGCAGCTTGTTGCCGGACAGTTGCACACCGCCGTTGGCGGGCTGGGTGAAGGTGATCGTGAGGGGATCGCCGTCCGGGTCGATGTCATTGCCCAGGACATTGATCAAGGTCGCCCCGGCCGGGCTGCGGGCGACAAGGTCGTCTCTGGCTACCGGCGCGTCATTGACGTTGTTCACGCGGATCACGACCGTGGCCGCCGTCGTGCTGCCGCCGTCGCTGACCGTATAGACGAAGCGGTCGTCGCCGAAGAAGTCCTTGGCGGGGATATACGTGGCGGTCGTACCGCTGAGTTGAAGCTTGCCGTGCGCCGGTTGCTCGGCGATGGCGTAAGTGAGCGCGTCGCCATCGGAGTCGGTGCCTTGCAGCGGAACCGCGACGGCCGTTTCTTCCTGAGTGGTATAGACGGCATTGGCGGCGACCGGCGCGGTGCTGAGGTTCAACGTCGTGGAGTAGTCGTCAGTGTTGCCTTGCGCGTCGGCCACCGTCAGCTTGATGACGTACTTGCCGTTTGCGGCGTAGGTGTGACCGGCCGTCTTACCGTTGGCCGTCGTTCCATCGCCGAAGTCCCAGACGTAGCTGGCGATGGTGCCGTTCGCTTCGTAATCGGCCGAGGCGCTGGCGTCGAATGAAACCACTCGTCCCGACGACACCGACGTGGTAAACGCCGCATTCGGGATCGATGCGATGGCCAGCGACGTCTTGCCGATGATGCCCAACTGCTGGCCCGAGCCGCTATAGCCTGGGTCGGCGAGATAGATGGCATTGCCGTTGGCCGTCTCGGCGACGTCCCAAACGGATTGGTAGCCGCCGTTGGGTGCGTACTGCGTGAGAACGGCACCGGTCGCCCGGTCGTATTTGAAGATGCCGCCGTTGTATGGATCCTGCGCGGTGGCGTAGAACCAGGAGGCGGCTTCGTTCACATCAACGCTTGCGCCGTAGGCCGCGCCGCCGAAGCTCCAGGTGCCCCCGGTGCCGGTGGCGCGATCGACGTGATACACGCCGTAGACACCGCCGCTCATGGAGTAGAGGCGGTTGTACTTCTCATCGATCGCTAGATCGCGACCGTTCGACATGTTCGTGGCGTACGACTTCACCGACGCGGGCGTGATGTTGGGATTGGAGATGTCGTATTCGTCGGTGTCGGTCGTCGATAGACCCAGTTCCGACAGGTACAGCTTGGTGCCGGCCACGCTGGTTTTGGGTAGCGCGTCGTAGTAACTGCCGAACGTATGTAGCAGCGTGCCGCTGATGCCATCGACCTGACGTAGCGAACCCCACTGGCTGGTTCCGGCCACGAAAACCCGGTCCCCAATGCCCACGGCGATCAGCCCCGGCTGTGAGACATCCAGCGTCCGTAGCGGCTGCAGGTCGGGCAGTGCGTAGACCTGAATCGCATTAGCCTGTCGGGAACTGACATAGAGCTCGGTGCCTTGGGGATTGATGGCAAGGCTTGTTGGTACGTCGCTGACATTCGCCTGGCCGATCTTGCGGCCGAGGTCGGTGCTGATCTCGATGACCTTGTGATTGGTCTGGTCGAGCACGTAAACGTTGTTACGGACCGGGTCGGCGAGCATCTGGCCCGCGTCAAAGCCCGGATACGACTGCGCGGCCGCGGGAATGGCCACACTCATGACCCAACGGGTTTCCAGGGATTCAAGAACAGACGGAAAAGCCGAAGACGCGGCACGGCGCAGGGCCGCAGAATTGAAAGAGCGATACACCAGAATCCCTCACTTACGTCGACCGAACGGAAGAAGTGCTACAAACGTCGTTGCTAACCTACCTGAGGGCTAAAACCTGTCAACGAAAAGTTCGGAAAACAAGAAAGCCCGCGATCGCTCGCGGGCTTTCTTGGTTCAATTATCGGACCGTACGGCTTACTTCATCTTCTTGGCTTTTTCACGAGCCGATTCCAGGCCGCCGACGTACATGAACGCCTGCTCCGGGATGTCATCGGCGCGGCCGCTGACGATGGCGTCGAAGCTGGCGATGGTTTCTTCGCGGCTGGTGTACACGCCGGGGAAGCCGGTGAACTGCTCGGCGACAAAGAACGGCTGGCTGAAGAAACGCTCGATCTTACGAGCGCGGCTCACGATCAGCTTGTCTTCTTCGCTCAATTCGTCGACGCCCAGAATGGCGATGATGTCCTGCAAGTCGCGGTAGCGCTGCAGCATGGTCTGAACCTTGCGGGCCACGCGATAGTGCTCTTCGCCGACGATCTGCGGATCAAGGGCACGCGAGCTGGAAGCCAGCGGGTCCACGGCGGGGTAGATGCCCTTCGAGGCGATGGAGCGTTCGAGATAGATGAACGCGTCCAGGTGGGCGAAGGCGTTGGCCGGGGCCGGATCGGTTGGATCGTCAGCCGGAACATACACGGCCTGCACGGACGTGATGGCGCCGTTCTTGGTCGAGGTAATGCGTTCCTGCAATTCGCCCATTTCCGTGGCCAGCGTCGGCTGGTAACCCACGGCCGATGGCATGCGGCCCAGAAGGGCGGACACTTCGGCACCGGCCTGCGTGAAGCGGAACACGTTGTCGATGAACAGCAGGGTGTCAGCACCCGTTTCATCGCGGAAGTATTCAGCCATCGTCAGGGCGCTCAGGGCCACGCGAAGGCGGGCACCTGGGGGCTCGTTCATCTGGCCGAAGACCATGACGGTCTGGTCGATAACGTGCTTGCCGGTGGAACCGATTTCGGTTTCCTGCATTTCCATCCACAAATCGGTGCCTTCACGCGTGCGTTCGCCGACGCCGGCGAACACCGAGTAACCACCGTGCAGCTGGGCGATACGGGCGATCAGTTCCTGAATGACAACGGTCTTGCCCAGGCCGGCCCCACCGAACAAACCGCCCTTACCGCCACGAATGAACGGGGTGAGCAGGTCGATGATCTTGATGCCGGTTTCGAACACTTCGGCCTTAGGCGTCAGGTCCGTGAAATCCGGGGCGGCGCGATGGATCGGGCGACGTTCTTCCGTGCCGACCGGGCCACGCTGGTCGATGGTTTCGCCGAGCAGGTTGAACACGCGGCCGAGGGTTTCCTTGCCGACGGGCACGCTTACGGGCGAGCCGGTGTCGGTCACTTCCACGCCGCGCTGCAGGCCGTCGGTGGTGCCCAGGGCAACCGCCCGGATGCGCCCGCCGCCGAGGTGCTGCTGCACTTCGCCGACCAGCTTATAGGTGCCGGTGTCGACTTTGATGGCGTTGTAGATCGACGGAAGCTGATCTTCCGGGAATTCGGCGTCAAAAGTCGACCCGATGACTTGGCTGATGCGACCGACGGCCATGTGCGGCTCCTTCGCGATTGTCTCGAAAAAACAAGGTCAAAACCGCTAAACGGCGCAGCACACCACTGCGCCCGCAGAGCGGGAGGGCGATCGTAACGACGCCGGCAACATCCGACAAGCCGCCGCGCCGCCCCGGAATGCCGGTGCGACGAAGCGCCCGAGGCTCCCTTGAGCCCACGCGACCAGCGCCCTTTTCGCGCTGCGCCAGCGAGCGCCATTCGGCGCACCACAACCCCTAGCGGCCAGCGTCTCGCCAACCGCCCTCACACTACCATCAGGGCCGCCGTTGTCAGCCAAAATCCAGACAAAATTCGCCAAGCCGATCGGCCCCAACCGCCCCTAATCCCGCCCTCCGCCGCCCCAAAATTCGCCCTCATCGCCCGCCCGATTTTTCCCTTGCACTGGCCCGCCGAATCGTCACACTTCTATGTGACCCTCCCGCCCCCGCGCGCCGGAACGGCCAGCTCCTGCCAACCCAGCTTCCTCAAACGGCCGCGGGCGGGCGGTACCTTCGCGCCCCATGCCCCGGCCTGCCAAGTCGCCCAGCCCTGTCCATTAGAATCCATCAGTTCTAGCTTCGAACGCGCCAACATTTCACGTGCCAGCCCGGCAGCTTGAATGATTGATCGCCCGGATCAAACATCGGCCGGGGCAACCGAAAGGAAATGCGTGCTGGACGCCCTGGTCCCTGTTGATCCGCGAGCCAGCAAATTGCGAGGGACATTTTTGGCCTTAGGCAAACTGCCAGATCCGGCCGCCGCATCGATGGGCCGCCGAGTATCCGCTACAAACGTCGTCGCTTGCCCACTTCAACTTCGAGGCTTGGCATCCACAAACTGTCTCGAATTGCTCCGCCGCGTGGGCGGCAGGTATAGTCCCTCTCGTTGTTCAAGTCTTTCGTGGGTTCAAAAGTGCGGAGTTCCGAAGAATGCTAATGCTTGGCCGCCTTAAACCTCGTTTATTCTCCAACTTCCTCGAATGCTTAGAAAGCCGCCATCTGCTTAGCGGACAGATCTTCGCAGGTGAAGGACCCATCGTCGGTACCGGCTCAAGTGCGGTTGTTAAGGGCGATTTTAACAAAGACGGAAAGATTGATGTTGCCGTTGCAAGTTCTCCGGTCTTCAATGGTGGGAAGGTCGCCATTGCTTTGGGCAAGGGCGACAGCAGCTTCAATGCTCCCGTTACTGTCGCGCTTCCTGCCGGAGCTTACGGCGACGACATCGTCACGGCCGATTTCAACGGCGACGGGAATCTCGATTTGGCTACGGCAAATTCTTATGTCAACACCGTCTCAATCCTTCTCGGCTCGAGCGGGGGCGTCTTCTCCTCGGCAACTAGCTTCGCGACGGGAATCTCCCCCATCCGAATCGTTTCGGCAGACTTCAACAAAGATGGCAAAGCCGATCTAGCTACAGTCGGTGACGGGACGACAGGTAGCGTGTCAGTCTTACTAGGTGGCGGTAACGGCACGTTCAATGCCCCTACGACCGTCAATTTAAGTATCACTACGTCTTGTCTTATCACCGGCGACTTTAACGCAGACGGACGGATGGATGTCGTCGCAGCAAGTTCGGCGAACAAGGCAGACATTCTCCTCTTACCGGGTAACGGCAACGGGACCTTTTCTACGCCGCAAACGATTCTGAAAGACGCATTGAATGTAAACAGCCTTGCGCCTGCTGACTTGAACGCGGACGGCCGTCCAGACATAGCCGTTGCCGGTTTTTATGGCTACATCCTGCTGAACTCCGGTGGCGGTGCATTCGCATCTACTCTAGTTCCGAACTCCAACGGTGGTTCTAGCGTCGATATTAACGACTTCAATAATGACGGCGCGGCAGACTTGGTCATTATTGGATCGGGCACAACGCAGAGCACGAATCAAATCACGATCTACGCAGGATCGGGCACTGGGACCTTCAGTATCATTGGCACGACTACCACGACGGCAATCGGACGATTGGTTAGTGCCGACTTCGATGGTGACGGCAAGGTCGACTTGGTTGGACACAGTTCATCGCATATTGCAGTTCTGCTTAATAGCGGTAGTGGCAATTTCTCCTCAAATCCGGCAAGCTCGATCGGAGCTGGCAGTCCTCCTAACGGTTTGGCAACAGCTGACTTCAATGGGGATCATAAAGCAGACTTGGTCGTTGCCGGTCCGAATAACAGTGGGCTATTGATCCTGCTTGGGCAGGGCGACGGCACCTTTTCACAAGGCGTCAATTTTCGCGTGGGAACAACGCCCATTAATGTAGTTGTTGCTGACTTCAATGGTGATGGAAAATCCGACGTAGCTTGTTCGAATTCAGACAATGTCGGCACTGTTTCCGTATGCTTAGGCAAGGGCGACGGTTCATTTGCAGCGGTTTCAAATCTGTCCGTCGGTAGTCAACCAGTTGGGATTATCACCGGTGATTTTAACTCCGACGGTAAAACCGACCTTGCCACTGCGAATCGGACCGGGGACAACGTATCAATCTTAATAGGGAGCGGGAGCGGCGGCTTTTTGCCTGCCAGCAACGTCGCTTTTTCCAGCGGCGCACAACCCTTCGCGCTCGCCACGGGAGACTTCAACGGTGACGGCA
>JAQGHK010000004.1 GCA_028288875.1 Phycisphaerales bacterium
TCCAGGAGCTTCTTGGCGTTGCCGTCGCTGAACTTCTTGGTCAGCTTGCTCATCATGATGTCTTCGGTGTTGATCTGCTTGAGCAGGCCTTGGATTTCCGCGTCGGCGTTCCACTTGCGGGCCTTCTCACGCAGGATCATGTAGGTCCGCATGCAGCCGGTGGCGAACGATTTCACGTCTTCGTAGTTGCTCTGGCGGTAGGCGTGGGCGTCGAACTGGCGCGGGCCTTCGTATTTCATGTCGTCGAGCAGTTTGACGAGGAAGAACGCGTGCTTGGGGTTGGCCGAGCCGAAGCGGAAGTCCTGGTCGTACCGGCCGAACTCCTGGTCGTTCAGATCGATGTGGAACAACTTCTTCACTTCCAGCGCCGCGGCGACCTGGTGAACAAAGTTTAGGCCGGCCATGTGTTCGTGAGCGACTTCGGGGTTTACGCCGAACAGCTCGGGCTTATCCAGCGTCGGGATGAAGCCGAGGTAGCTGCCGGTGACGGCGAAGTAGATATGGCCACGCGGTTCGTTCGGCTTGGCTTCAAAGGCGAACTTATAGCCGTAGCCCTTGCTGACCGAGTACTCGGCCAGGAAATTCATCGCCTCGCGGAAGCGCTTGATCGCGTCGACCGGGCTTTTGGTGGCGTCCGATTCCACGCCTTCTCGGCCGCCCCAGAATACGTAGATCTTCGCGCCAAATTCGGCGCCTAGATCCATCGCCCGCATCGTCTTCTGGATGGCGTAGGCGCGAACCTTGGCGTTGTTGCTGGTGAAGGCGCCGTCTTTGAAGACCGCGTCGCTGAACAGATTCGTGGTCGCCATCGGGACGACCAGGCCGTTGTCTTTCAGGCCCTTGCGGAAGTCCTTCTTGATCTGTTCCGCCTCGGCCGGGGTGGCGTCGATGGGGATCAGATCGTTGTCGTGGAAGTTCACGCCGTACGCGCCGCTGTCGCCGATGAGGTCGCAGATGGCGCGGACATCGAGCTGCTCACGGGTAGGCCCGCCGAAGGGGTCGCGGCCGACGTTGCCGACGGTCCAGAGGCCAAACGTGAACTTGAGCTTCTTATCGGGTTCGAACGCCATCTCGCGGCTCCTTATGCCTGTTGAAAAGTGGTCCGGAAGTGTCGGCGAAACAAACGGGCTAATCAAGGGCCCGGAATCCGAAACCCTTTAAGAAAACGTTTACCTACAGGCGAATTGGCGAAATGGGGCTGAATGGGAGGCCCGACTGCAGGGCTACAGCGGGGTATGTAGGACCGCGTTCGCCGGCCGCCGAAAGTCACGGCCTGGAGTACCGGACCGTGCCACCCGGACGTCACTTTGCGCTGGGCAACCGTGCTTGTCGTTCAGCCGCCGATGCCGAGGTCTTTGGTCGTTACGAGCGCGTCCATCTGGTAGCCGGCCTTTTCGATGTTCTCGCGGGCGCCTTCCATGCGGTCGATCACGCCGACAATCTTCACGATCGTCGCACCGGCCTCGGTCAGGCTGGCGACGGCTTCCAGAACCGCCCCGCCGGTGGTCAGCACGTCTTCGACGACGAGCACGCGGTCGCCGGGGTTGATGACGCCTTCGATGCGTTTGGTCGTGCCGTATTCCTTGGCGGTCTTGCGGACCATCACGAACGGCTTGTTCGCCGCCATCGCGGTCGCCGCAGCCAGGCAGACCGCGCCCAGCTCCGGCCCGGCGATGCGATCGACATCGGGCGTGACGTGCTGGGCGAACAGTTCGCCGAGGGCTTTCAGGACGTCCGGCTGCGTCTCAAAGCGGTACTTGTCGACGTAGTATTTGCTCTTCTTGCCGCTGCGCAGCGTAAATTCGCCGTGCAGCACGGCCAGCGACTTGATCCGCTCGATAAGCTGCTCACGTGTCATGCCGGTGATTCTGGCGAATGCGGGGAAGGCGTCAAACCACGGCACCGTGCAGGGACGGTTTGGGCAGTCAGTGCCAAGCCGTGAACCCGCCGCCCCAGGCCGCCCCGCCGAAATAGCCACCGCCAATCGTGCAGCCGTAACTGCCCCCATACGACCCGTAGCCGTAGGAATAGCCGCAGAACGTCGGGTACGTGTACCGCTCGGCGTACTGACGCTCGGCGTATTGGCCGCCGGGCGGGTTGTTGATCTGGGCGAATTTGGGGACGAACGCCGGCTGCCGCGGGTCGATGATGGCGGGCCGTCCCCGAGGCTCGGCGGGCGTAGTCGGGGCGAGGACACTGGGTTTCGCGGGTTTGGTCGCTGGCTCGGCAGCGAGCACGGCCGTCGAAATCGTCGCAGCACAGGCAATCAGCAGAAGTTGGGCCGGTCGATATCGCACGATCTTGCCGGATTATACCCCATAGGCGCGGTGGAGGCCGTTTAGTCTTCTTTCGCTTTTGGGGCCGGCACCCCCTCAAAAACAAGCCTCGTTTTGTAACGTGACACGCCGGGCCACTTCGTATCAATTGGCATCATGGGTATTACGTTCTTCAACAACATCAAAACGGTCATGCTGCTGGCGATCCTCAGCGGCCTGATTCTGTTCGCCGGCTATGCCATCGGCGGCCAGCAGGGTGTGATCATCGCGCTGGTGGTGACCGGCGTGATGAACTTCGTCAGCTACTTCTTCAGCGACAAGCTGGCCCTAGCCAGCATGGGTGCTCAGGAAGTCGGTCCGGACCATCCGCTGTACAAAATCGTCGAACCGCTGGCCAGAGATCGGA
>JAQGHK010000027.1 GCA_028288875.1 Phycisphaerales bacterium
GTGGGATCTTTTTCAGCAGGAGCGCAACGTGGACGATGGCGAATGGAAGCAGATGTGGGACGCCCGCAAGGGCGCGCTCGAAAGCGCACTGGGGCCGGCGGACGATGGCGTGTTCACCGCGATGCCGCCGTTTTATCTCGGCGGGGCGGCCGATGTGCTTCCTTTCTCCCAGCACGTGCCCGGCCGGATGTTCGCCACGTGCGGGCTACTCGGTGAAGAATCGCAAAAGCCCAATATCATCGGAACCTACGAACTGGCCATCGCCCATCGCGATGACAGCAGTTGGGGGCCGAACATTATTTCGCGCCTCGCGCGCTACACGTGCGATGCCGAGTTGCAGCCCGGCCAGACGATGAGCATCGGCACGGCGGTGCCGGCGAAATCGACCATCGCGGCATTCTTCTTCGACGATTACCGGCGGTTCAAATTCGAAGGCATCGACGCCGGCCTGGTGCTGTGCATCGGGCTCACCGCAGACGAACTGGACGCCTGCCAGAACGGCCGGCGCCAGGAAGTCTACGACGCCCTCAAGGCCGCCGGCGTTTATCCGTACACTGATCTGTTTCGGCCATCGGTCCTAAAGCCCAAAAAAGGCGGCCTGTGGAACCGCCTGACCGGCGGCGCGTAGCCGACGGCATTTCCAACGCCTGATTTTGATCCAACATTCGTAAAACCCTGGCAGCCGTGAAACCCTGGCGAATCCTATCGGCGAAGATTCCCTCAACGATGTGGGCGCGGTGGCGACTCTTTTCCGTGGCGGGCGTGCCGCTTTCGTTTCATTGAACGTGTTTTCCGCTGGCGATTTTCTGGGCGATCTGGGCCGTGCCCGAATACCAGTGGCGGCCGTGGGCCTCGGTCGAACTGGCGCGCATTTTTCTGATCGTGCTGCTGCACGAGTTAGGGCACGCGGTCGTCGGCCGGTGGATGGGGTGCGCGGCTACGGAAATCATCCTGTCGCCGGTGGGCGGGCTGGCAAAGATCGAAGGCGCGCGGCGATAGTCGGCGGATTTGCTGATCACGATGGCCGGGCCGGGCGCGAACGTTGTTTTGCTGCTGATCTCGGCGTTCCTTTACTGGAACGTTGGCCCGCGCTATCCGGGCGATATCGCCCTGGCGATCCAGCGGCTTACGTTCGCGAACCTGGGCATGTTGATCCTGAACCTGCTGCCGATCTGGCCGCTGGACGGCGGCCGCATGCTGCAGGCCATCGCGGCACGCTGCCTGGGCGTGATCCGCGGCTGGCTGCTGACGTGTGCGATCGGGCTGACGTTATCGCTCGGCGCCAGTGCGTGGCTGGCGTTCAAAGACCCAACCATCCTTGCGGCCTCGATCTCGCCACTGATCTTCTTCCTCGTGCCAAATGTTCAATGGACGGTCGGCATGCTCAGGGCCGAACGCGAACGAGGCATCAACCGCGCGGCCCGCTGCCCCTGGTGCGGCACGCACCCGCTAAACGGAGCGACAGGCCTTTGCATGCAGTGCGGCGAAGCCTGCAATCTCCTGACCGACACCCGCGACTGCTGGAACTGCGGCGTGACAGAGGGCGAAATCACCCGCGGATACTGCGGCGGCACGGCGGACGTGCGCCGATGGAGCGACGACGCGGCCGCGGCAGCAGCAACGGGATAATCTGCGGGACATTGAACCGGCCCGCGATTACAATCGTGGCTTCAAATCGGCCTGGCGGAGGGTGCGGGCATGCGAATTTCGAAAAGCGTTGTGATGATTGGCGCGATGGCCGGCGTCATCGGCCTGGCGGGCCTGGCACGGGCGGACGTGTTTATCAGTGGGTTTTCGAGCGCCCCGGCGGGCAACAGGCTGCTGCACCTGTCCGACGCAGGCGTGATGCTCAACAGCGGTACGGTGGGGACCGAAGAGGCCAACGCCGTGGCCGTCGGGGCGGGCGGGACTGTTTACGTGGCGTTGAATACGCTCGGCTATGGATCCATCGCCCGGTTTAACGGCGTGACGGCCACCTACCTCGACACGATCAGCGGGCAGACCAGCACCGGCACGGCGGTGTACGGCATCCCCAGCGGCATCGCGACGGACGGCATCGGGAACCTGTATGCCACGACCAATCAGTTTCGGACCCTCGCCAGTCCGACGCGCGGGCTGCTGCGGTTTGATTTGAAGACCGGCAAATACGCGGCCCAGAGTTTGGCGCGGCCCGTCGACGGCTCTGACGACGCCATGGACGTGGCCGTCGGGCCGGACGGCCACGCTTACGAAATTCTTGCCGCCGACGGCGTCGTCCGCACCGATCCGAACAACCTGGCCGGCCAAACCTTCATTGCCGCCGGCGCGGGCGGCATGACCTCGCCGACCGCCCTGGCGTTCGGCCCGGACGGCAATCTGTACGTGGCGAATTTTACGAGCCCCAATGGCGTGCGCACGGGGTCGGTGCTGCGCTTCGACGGCGCGACGGGGAACTATCTCGATACATTCATTCCCCCGAGCGCCGGCGTGTTCAGCGACCTGGCGTTTAACGGGCCGGACCTGCTTGCGGTGGTTTCCGACAGCAATTCGATTCTTCGGTATAACGCGACCACCGGCGCCTATGGCGGCGTGTTTTACAACTCGCCGACGTTCAGCATCAGACGTGTGGCGGCGGGCGCGGTGCCGGAACCGGCCAGCCTGGGCGCGATCGTCCTGGCGGCCGGCGGATTGCTGCGCCGGCGACGCCGGCACGCTGTCGGCACATCGACGCGTTTGGGCCCAATGGACGCGCGGCCCATGGCCGCTTTTTA
The DNA here is from genome assembly GCA_028288875.1 of Phycisphaerales bacterium. GTDB lineage: Bacteria > Planctomycetota > Phycisphaerae > Tepidisphaerales > Tepidisphaeraceae > RYN-431. Next base: position 2,751 of record JAQGHK010000027.1, read on the forward strand.
GCGGCCGGCTCAGCGGTGTCACGGTATGGGCGGGCAACTTCTATGGACATCGAGCAAGCCTGGATAAGAATCGAGACATGACTGGCGGCCCGGGCGCCGGCGGTTCTGGCGTCGCTGATGCCGGGCGCATCGGCTGATGAGATCGCACGGGTGGAAGCCGCCATCGGCATTCCGCTTCCGCCAGAAATGCGTCAGTCGCTGCTGCGGCACGCGGGGCAGACCGACGACGCGGCCGGCGGGCTGTTTCCGCATTCGGACGTGATGGGCCCCGAGCCGGCGTGGCGGCTGCTGACGTTCGAAGAGATCCAGCGCGAACTGACGCTGATGAACGAAATGATGGCGGCGGGCGAATTCCGCGGGCGCAAGGCGACGCTCAAAACGGGCAAACCAAAAACAGGCGAATCGAAATCAGGCGAACAGAATGCCGGCGAGCAGACCGAGTGGTGGCCGGCCGGGTGGGTGCCGATCGCGGGCAACGGCGGCGGCGACCTGGCCTGCCTGGACCTCTCGCCCGGCGGCGCGGGGCGCGTGGTCCAGTTCGGTCATGCGTCGGCGAAGCGCGTGGTGTTTGCGCCGTCATTCGCCGCGTGGCTGGCGACCCTGGCCGACGGGCTGGAGGCCGGCCGGTATCAGTTTGATCCGGACGATGGATTGGTGGAGGCGGACGAGGACTAGCGGACGGCCGATCGCGCGCGGGCGATGGAGCCTTGGTCAGGTGGAGCACGCGCGAACGTCGCGATCATGGTCATCGAGACGTCGTTGCTCGGCGATGTGGAACGACGCGGTTGTAAAACGTAACGAAAATTGCAAACGCGCAGCGCCTTCGATTGTGGTTTTGCGCAAGGCATTTTCGACTATTTCGGCCGGGATTCAGGCGGGGGTTAGACGCGATTTCTGAAGCGAAATTTTGGCGCTGCGCGGGTGACCGACAATGGCGCAGCGCGCGGCGCGAAAAAGCTCGGCCCGCTTAGAGCGGGCCGAGCTTGGATAGAGACAGAATACATTCGCCGGCCCCGGAAGTCGGCCAAAATCTTGGGGACGGCGAGATTTTTCCGCGGGGAGGTGAGGTGATCGTCGGCGTGGCGACCTGGGCGGGATGGGACGGTGGAATGAGACTTTGTTTAGCCGCGAGCTTGCTCGCGGGGGGAGCGTGGAAGGACTTGGTCGCATTAAGAAGCGCGAGCGAGCTCGCGGCTACGCCTGAGTATGGATTGCCTCGTCCGTCACGCGGTGGTTTGTTTGCGGAAGCTGCCGGGGGTGCGGCCGAGCTTTTGTTTGAAGACGGCGTTCATGTAAATCTGCGTGCCGAAGCCGGCGCGGCCGGCGACGTCTTTGAGTGTAAGTGTCGTATCCGTCAATAGTTCCACGGCCCGATTCAGGCGGACGCGGACCATTTCTTCATTGACGCTGCGCCCCACCGCTTTGCGGAACCGGCGTTCGAGGACGCTGCGGGAGACGTGGACCTGGCGGACGAGGTCGTCCACGCTCAGGCCGTCACAGGCCCGCTGGCGCAGGACGCGCAGGGCCTGGGCGACGGTGCTGTCATCGATGGCGAGGATGTCGGTGCTGGCGCGGGCGACGACGCCGGCGGGTTCGACATAGACCGGGGCGGCAGGCGCGGGGTGGCCATCCATCATGCGATCGAGCACGGCGGCGGCTTCGTAACCTCTTTGATGATCATTGATTATGACGCTGCTTAAGGGTGGCATGGCGATGCGGCAGATGACTTCGTCATTGTCGGCCCCGACCACCGCGACGACCTCGGGCACGCTGATGCGAAGGCGCTGGCAGGCTTCGAGGACCTGTTGGCCCATCAAATCATTGGTGGTCATGATACCGACGGGCTTGGGCAGGCCGCTGAGCCATTCGGTTACGCTGCGCTGCTGTTGCTCCCACTGGACCGGTCCCCCACTGCCCCGGCCGGGAAGGGGGAAATCCCATTGATGACAGGTAAGTCCTTTTTCGGAAAGGGCTTGGACGAACCCTTCGCGGCGGCGTTCGGACCAGAATTGGCCGGGATAAGCGCAGAAGCCGAAGTGCTTAAACCCGCGTTCCATCAGATGTTCCGCCCCGAGCCGGCCGATGGAGCGGTCATTGGCCCGCACCAGCGGCATATTCGGCCGAGTGACATGGCCGGCGACATCAACGACAGGGACGCCGACGTTCAGGATTTCGTCGGCCGCCAGCTCGTTCAGAGCAGCGATAATGCCATCGCCATTCCACGTTTCGAGCCAACTGGTAAGCGATTTTTCGACGGTATCCGGCTTCAAATAAATCGCCCAAGGCCGGTGTTCCTGCATGTAACGAGCCACGCCCGCCAGCATCATCCGCCGTGGGGAAACGGCAGATTCCACAATTAAAGCGACATGTTTGAGTGGCTGAGGTTCGGTCACAAGTTCGATTTCGTAAGTAAGCGTCATTTTTGTCCTGCGCCGCCGGGCGCAGGACAATATTTCGTTCGGCCGGCTAAGGCCGTTTAGATGCCACGGTAATTTTACACCATGCCGCGAAAACTTAATTCAAAGACTGATTCACGTAACAGTTTGGGCTATTCATTGATAAAAAGCGCCGATATTCTGTTCATATCGGGCAAGTCAGAGGACTTGCCTGCGAGTTTCATTTCGTAAGTCGGCAGGCCGCCACCATGCGGTTTGCCAAGAGCTTGGCGGAACCGGCGGCCGAACACGGCCCTTCTGTTAGGCGGCGGCAATGTTGTTGTGGAGGCGTTATGAAAAAGTTTACGGTTATCTCGCGTGGATTCACGCTCGTCGAACTGCTTGTTGTAATCGGCATCATTGCGCTGCTGATTTCCATTCTCTTGCCGTCGCTTAACAAAGCACGGCAATCCGCCCAGCAGATCGTTTGCGCTTCGAATTTGCGCCAGCTTTACATCGCAACGACGCTATACGCCCAAGCCAACAATGATTACATGCTTCCTTCGGCTGGCGGAACAGGGAGCTCTTCCACGTGGAATTGGTGGGGCTACAACATGATCGGGCCGGCCATGGGGTTCCAGAAAGGCAACGGCCAGAGCCAAGCCGATGCCGTTGCTCGGATTCAAAAATTTATTACCTGCCCCGCCAATCAGCGTAAAGAAAACCTGCTTGATCCCACAATCACAACAAGCAGCGCAGGATACAGCTACAATATCAGCCTTGGTGACATCCGTGGTGCAGATCCTCTGAATGCCAGTTATCCAACTTACAAGCAGTGGGCCTATTACAAGAAGCGGGCCCGGTTACCGCAGAACGTGATCATTGCGACCGACGCGAAGGCGGGGGCGGTTGAGCAAAACGATGATCGTTGGCAGACGCTGGAAGACTTAGTCACTATCAACAGCGGTGCACAGCCCCGTGCAGGCGCCGTCCACTTTGGGAAAACGAATGTGCTGTTCACTGACGGCGTCGTTCGGTTGGTCAAAGCCTGGGATCCAAAACGAATCAATGGAATCACAGCGGCTGAACTGAATAATTTGAGCGACAATTACTCTCAACTTAAGCGGTATATGACCAAGTTCGGCAACGCGAGCACACCACAGACTGTCTGGTGGGATCGCAACGTACAGCTGCCGTTCTAAAGCAACGCTGCGATGCAGCAAGCAGCGCGCCGCCCGCACGATTTTCCACCGGCTATTCGAACCGTGTGTTGCTGGAAAGCGACACACGGTTCTTTGTTTATCGGTAGTGAGACGACTGCTCGGCCTCGAAAGGCGCGCAAGCCTGCGGGCTATCCCCGGAACGGCGACCATCCGCGGGGTGGGGCCGTGCCAGTCACAACATCCGGCCGCGGGAGCTTGGCGACACGGGTACTGAATGGCGACGGCGCTGGCGCGGGGGCCGGCGCGGCGTGCGGGGCTTCGCGGCCGGACTGGATGTTCAGGGCGTCTTCGTACAACGCCATCATCGACGGCAGCACGGCATCCAGGCTGTACCGATCGGCGACCATCTTTTCCGCCGCCCGGCCCAGATCACGATGGGCGGCCGGGTCGGCCAGCACGCGGCAGGCTTTGTCGGCGAAACCTTCGGGATTGAAGAAGTCCGCCAGCAGCCCGTTCTGGCCGTCGGTGATCATCTCGCGCACCGGGCTCGTGTTACTGCCGAGCACCACAGCCCCGCAACTCATGGCGTCCATCATGCTCCAACTGAGCACGAATGGGACGGTCAGATAGATGTGCAGGTCGGTCGCCGCCAGCGTGCGGGCGAGCTCTTCCGCGCTCACCCGGCCGACAAAGCGGATTCGATTGAAGTCGTAGCTATCCTGATCCAGCACCCACTGCTTGAACGTCTTGCCGTCGGTATGACTTTCATCGCCGCCGTAGGCCACGCGATCGGTCCCGATGACCAAAATCTGCACGTCCGGCTGGCGCTCGCAGATGAGTTTGGCGGCCTTCATGAAAATGTCGAAGCCACGCATCGATTCAAAACCGCGGCTGACATAAGTCAGCACTTTCGTGCCGTCCGGAATATCGACCCCACATAGAGTCCGCGGCCCGCGCTGGCCCAGCGGCGGGCGGAGCGTTTCGTTGTGGCCGTGATAAACGGCGCGATCCACGCCATCAAAGATCGTTCGAATCTTCGAATCGTATTCGCTCGGGAATCGGCTCTTCTGAAACTGCGTGGGCGTGTAGCCGACCTGGCAGTTCTGCAGGTCCAGCAGGATCATCGCGTTGCGGCAGCGGCTGCGAAGATACTTCACGTCCGGCACGGCCCAGCCGAGGTCCTTGCGGAAGTCCATATCGCTCTCAGGGTCGTGAGCGCGGTAGTAGAACTCAAAGAAGTTGATCACCGGCACGTCGGGATAAAGCTCGCGCAGGAACAGCGTCGAACCAAAGCCGCTGTGACCGACAATCAGATCCGGCTTCACGTCCGGCCGCAGCTTCATCGCGTCGTAGACGGCCTGGCAGTGCCACACGGTGTTCTCGAAGGTACGGGTGGAGAAATGGTTGTGCTTGGTCGCCCCGCCTTTGAGTTGGTAGGCGATCTTCTCAATCCCATTCACGGTGCCGGCCGGCGTGTTGCTGACGAAGGTGCAGCGCCAGCCTTTGTTCTTCACGAGGTGGTCGGCAATGTGGCCGAACTGGGCGGGGAAGTTCTGGTGGACGTACAGGACGTGCATAGGACGCGGGAGTTTACCGCAAGAGGTGCAATCTGCTCAAAAATTCGCGCGACGCGGCATCCCGATGGACCTCCCCGAACAGGTCGAATCGCCGCGTCTGGCGACAAGCGTGCTCGCCGGCTACCCGCGGAAAGTCAGGCGTTTACACGATCGTCACGCCGGCCAGCTCAATGGTCGCTTCGCCGTCTTCGCTGTTGCTGCGAGAGGTCCTCGACTGAAACATCGGCGTCACCAAGGTTTTTCCGCTCACAACGTCGCCAACACCACTTAGGGTCCGACCGATCGTGGCGACAAGCTTTGGCCGAGTTCAAAGGTGTGCGTCAGTTCCGCAAATCCTTGGCTTG
>JAQGHK010000045.1 GCA_028288875.1 Phycisphaerales bacterium
GCGAGGTTGATCGTGCCTGACAGGGCCTGCTGGTACTGCGTGAAACTGCCCGTATCCGGGATCGAGAAGCTGGTGTGTTGGTCGACGCCATTGGCCGAGATTTCGAACGTGCCGCCGAGCCCTTCACAGGCGGAGGAGACGGCCAGTTGGTACCGGCCTGCAGTGGGCACATTAATTGTGTATTCGACCCATTCGGTCTTACTGGTCCAGCCGACAAAGTAACGGTCGCTCGGGATATTGTAGCCGATATCGACATTCGTATTGCGGTAGTACCCACCGGCGTTGCCGTTGATGACGTCGTCGTAGGAGACTTGGTCGCCGCCGGCGTCGAAGTCTTCGGCCTGGATCACCGTCCCGGTGGCCCATGGCGTCCGTGATGGGTTGTACGGCGTCTGCACCGTGGTGCCGGGCGTGGTGATGGCGTTGGAGGCCGTACGGCCCAGCAGTCCGTCTTTCACGGCTACGACGCGATACCGGTAATCGGTCCCGGCCGCGAAGGTGTCGGTGTTGGTGAAGACGGCGGCGTTGGCGGCAACCGTGCCGACCTGCATCCACGTTCCATTCGGACCAGTGGCCCGGTCGATGCGGAAGCCGGTCTCGTTGTCGGAGGCGTCGGTCCAGCGCACGTCGATCTTATTGCTCGCGGCAGCGGTCGCCACGACGTTCAGCGGGGCGTCGACGGCGTTGCGTAGTTTACCGGCGGCGTCAGTAATTTCGACGTAGGCGAGAAAATGGTTGTCTGGGTCGCCAACATTGCTGATTGTCAAGCGGCCGTCGTAGACGGTGACGGTGTCTGTGGCGGTAATCCATTTAGCCGCGCTCGTAGCTGAGCCGTCCAGAAATGTACTTTTGTTCTCGATGCCGTATTCATACCGACCAAAACTAACATCAGGACTGCCGGCGACGAGTTTAACGTAGTACGTGCCATTCGGCACCGCGACCTCCCATGAGACCGCACCGTTTTCTCCGTAAGTGTTGATCGCAGAATCCGTCAACGAAGGGTCAACTTGATCGCGGTCGGATGCCGCCCCGGCCCTCTTGGGCGCGCCGGACGCATTGATCCAGCCGTACGAATACCCGCTCGATCCTTCGCGATAGCCGTTGCCGATGTCCGCAGTGTAGCCCGGCATGACGGCGGCATTGTCCACGCCGAACTTGAAGCTGGCTTGGAAACGGTTGGACGCATCAGTTTCGGCGACGGCGGACACTTCAACGCTCGGCACGGATGTCACATTGTCGGCTCCGACGGCGACCACGGTGTAGTAGTAGGTCTGCCCGGTGGTAAGCCCTGAATCTGTGATCAGAGACGTTGCCGCATCAGTGGTGGTGACGAGGTTCGCTGCGGACGGCAGAAAATTCGGTGTTTGACTTCGATAGACGCGGTAGGCAGTCACCCGAGGATCGGCAGAGGGCGTCCAGGTCAGCGAGATCTGGCCCGGGCCGATTCCTTGAGCCATCAAGTTGGTCGGCGCGTCGATAGGCAGGACAGGAATACCGAAAGCCTTTTTGACTGAGGCCGAGACGATGGTCCCAGTGAATGCTCTGACGCGGTACCAATACTTCTTCCCGACGACGAGCGGGCCGGTATCGCTCCAGTTTCTAACGTCTGGGTCATTGAGAGTTTTTACCGGGGAATAGGTCTCGCCGTCATTACTTGACCGGTAAACGATGAAGCCGTCCCTCGCTTCGCTTCCTGCTGCCCAACCAATATCAAGGGTAGTCGGTGTAGTATTGCCCACCACTACGTCGCCCGATTGAGTTGGAATACTTGGAAGAGATTGCCCGAAGTTGTTTTGCAGCACGAGGAAGTCGTTGAAGTCGACTTTCCCGTCATAATTGGCGTCGCCTTGCCAGAATTTGGCGTGCTCGGTGATTCCAAAACCGTTTTGGAGCGCCAGGAAGTCATTGAAATTGACCGAGCCATTGCGGTCGAAATCGGCATTCAGGAATGAGAACTTCTCTTCGTATTCGTCCTTTTCAAGCTGATTGCTTCGAACATACGCCTAGTACCAACCATCGGCGAGCGGGCCGTTCGGCGATGACTCAGAGACCTGTCGCTTGAATGTCACGACAGAATGATCTGCAGATACCCCGGTGATCTGCATCGGAACAGGCTCGTTTTTAGTCAGATAGAGCACTTGGAATGCGGTCAGCGGCAACTGGTCGCCAATCGGGGTGCCCAAGGTCACGTCGATATGCTGGTCTTCAAGGGTTGGCGAAAACTCAATCTTTGCAGTTGCTCCAATTGATGCGTTGGATGACCCGGCCAAGACGACGAGCGGGATGGCAGTGACCGTAAGCGTACCCGCATCCTTCAGGCTTTGAACGGCGTCAGTGGCCCACGCGTGGATGGTGTAGGAGCCGCTGCTGGCATACGTGTGCGGCTGCGTCCAGACCGCATCATTTGCTGACGCCGCGGTTGGCCCGTAGGGATAAATCGTCTCAGTGCCGTCGCCCCAGTTGATCTTCCAACTCGTGATGCCGCTGGCTTCAGGGCCGAAGGCTTTCATGTCCAAATGAGCCGCCTGACCTGCAACGATCGGACTGGAGTCCATGCTCAGGCCAAAGGTCGGCGCGACATAATTCACATGGACTGTGATCGGCACGCTGGAGACTGCGCCGGTGCTGTCTTTGATCGTCAGGATGGCGGTGTAGGTGCCGTGGGTTTGAAACGTGTGCGTGGACGAAATCGTTCCGGCATGGTCGAACTCGTTCAGCGTCAGGCCGAACAGTGTGCTGCTCGATGTGCGTCCGTCGCCCCAGTCGATGCTGGCGGTGTGGGTCTGGCCGGTCCCCGGATCAGTAAATGTCGTCGAGAGTTGCACGGGCTGGCCGGCATCGACGCTGATTGGGGCAATGGAGGCGATCGAAGCCGGCACACTGTGGATCAGCACATGGAGCGGGTCCATGTTTTGCCAGCTATGTCCATCGAAGGCAGACGCCTGAATCGTGCGGGTGACGCCGCCGCTCAGATAGGTGTGCTGAGCTGTCGCTTGGGTGCCCGGGAAGCCCTCATTCGCGCTGTCGCCCCAATTCACGCCCCACGCGGTAACGGCGTTGTACCCAATGTTCGTCGTAGCCGACAGGTGAAGTGAATACGGAGAGCCCTCGTCGACAACACCGTCGCCGATCGCGGAGGTGTGAAGGACGTTGACGATGTAGGCCGACTCCAGGCTGTTGCCCGCTTTGTTCAGACGGTCGCCGCCGGCCTTCGTGACCGTGCCCGTCGATCCCGAGGGCCCGTTATAGACCAGAAAGTTGGTGTCATAAATGCCGCCGGACTGATTGAACGTGCCGTTGCTTCCGTAGCCGACAAAGGTGTTGCTTGTGGAGAGGTGTCCGGTGCCGGAGAGATTGTACGTGCCGTGGCCGTCCGGGTTATCACCGTCCGCGCCGTCGCCGGAGACGTAAAGATTATTTGCGACGCTGAAGGTTCCGCTGGTTTGGTTCAGTGTGCCGGGCGAGACGTAGCCGATATAGGCATTATGCATCGCGGTGATGGAGCCGCCGCTCAACATGATTGCGGACGCGACAGCGTTCCAACCACCGACAACGAGCGTGCCGGTGACCATTGTGTCACCGTTGGTTTGCACGAAACTGCCGTGAATGCCGCCGCTCCCAATGGTCAGATCCGCCGTATTAAGGCTGCCGCCGTTGAGGTCGTACTCGCCGGCCGCATTGCCGCTGTCTGCCACCGCAAGTGTGCCGGCCACATTGTGAGTTCCGGCGGTTTGAACGAAGGTTCCCGCCGTCTGTCCTGACTGCCAGCCCTGCACAGCGATTCGCTCATTCTGGACCGTCAACATACCGCCGGATAGACGATAGGTTCCCGCAGCGCTCAGATAACCGACGTCGAGTTGACCAACATTGGCCGTGCCACCGGTTTGATTGAACGTGCCATTCCCGCCCCAGGAACCAACATATTCGTTCGTGACGGTCAGATCGCCAGTGCCGGACAAGTTGAAGACGCCGGTACCGCCGATGCCGATCGAGGCGGAGTTGATCGTCGTCGACCCGCCGCTCAAGTTGTAGCTGCTCGACACGGTCGCAGCCGTCCAAGGGCTGATGTCGAGGGAGTTAAAGTGATTCGTGCCGCCGGTCTGGTCCCATACGCCTCCGTCCGAGGAGGCTTGGCCGATGGTGACCGCATTCGCGTTGATGACGCCGCCACTTTGGTGAAAGGTCGTCTGCCCGGAAACAAAGCAACTGACCGCCATCCACTGCCCCACATTGAGCGTGCCGCCGCTGAAGCGGACGTCGGCCAGCCCCGCGCGGCCCCGGATCTCGAACGACCCGTCCAGGGCAAGCGTTCCGCCGGTCTGATGGTAATCGCCCCCTAAATCCAAGTTGGCCACACTGAGCGTGCCAGCAGTACCGTCAATGGTTAGGTTAGAACGGTACGGCTGCACCAAATTGTTTAAGCGCAGCGTGCCGGTGACGAGATTGAAGTTCAAGCTATTGGCGACGAACGACATGCCGATCGTGTTCGTATGGCCCGCACCCACGTCCTCGATGAAATGGCCGGCGTTGTGAAACGTGCCGGTCGTTCCGGCTAGTGAACCGGCGAAGGATGCTTTGAAGGTGCCACTGTTCTCGATCGTGACGCCCGAGGCGCTGCCGATGGAGCCGCCGGCATCAATGAACGCACCGATCGAGCCGATCGTGAGCCAGGAAGCCTGGATCGCACCCGCCGAGTGCTGCAACGTCCCGTTGACGTTCAGTTCATAGGTATTCAGCCCGGCATTGGCGCCTGCCATGATCAGCGTGGCGTTCGCTCCCACACTGAGTGTGTCGAGGGACGGCGCCGTGTCGATCGTCACCGTTCCGCCGGTAACGTCGACACCCAGGGTGTCGTCGGCCACCTCCAGCGCGAACGATTTGCCGGGCGTATTGATGTTGAGGTAGCCACCATCGTCGCCGGAGTGCTGGATGACGACACGCGATACCTGCGACGCCGGCACGGACTGGACCGGCGTGCCGCCAGGCTCGTCGTTTACGAAAAAGTCAATGTTACCCGTGCTGTTGTTGAGAGAAGCATAGAAGTTGTTGGAGTCCGACGGGACGGTGAGCGTCACCGTGGTCAACAGCCGCCGCCCTTCCAAAGGCTCGACGACGGAACGGACTGCTTCCACGATTGCCTTCGAGACTCGTGCCATGATATTGCTTTCCCACTTGCTTAGCAGTCGAAATGATCGCCGCATGCCATGATCGAAAAATGCCCGATCACCGCTCCGACGACAGGTTGTGGCAGCAATCTATAAGGCGCTCAAGCAGCCAAGCCAGCTTTGAAGCAGAATTATGAAATATAATTCATTATTGTGGCGAACGTAACTGTTTAAACCATCGCATGGCATGGTTTTGACAAACGGCCGCGTCCTTTGATACGGCCTTACAGCTTCACGAAGTCCACCACCGGCTAGGGTAGTAGCCGGGGATGCATCTCAAAGCGCTGGGTGATCCTTTAAATGAGAATACGGCAAGGTATTGGGAGCCACTCGGGCATGGATTGACGATAAATGCAGGGGCAACGGTGGCGAATTTTACGCGGTTCACTCGATCACTACAGGGAAGGATCTATAGGTTTAATACACTATAGGCTTTAGGGGGGTGCGATTCAGCGCACGACAAGGGTGGGTGATTCAGCGCACTGCGGGGTGCGATTCAGCGTGGATAAGTTCAGCCCTCCCCCGGTTTATCCACAGGCGATGGCAGACTCAGTGAGATTTGCGTCCGGGCGAGTGGCGGTTTGGACGGGTAAAGCTGAATGCCGCCATCGATCTCCGCGACGCGTGCCTCGGGATAGACGACGAGGGTTTGCCGCATCACGTTGCGGAACTCTTTCTTAAAGTCCTTGGAGTTGCCGTACTCCTGCCCGAACTGGTCACGCAAATTTTCCCAGCTGAGCATCACGCCGCCGGGCTTGTTGATCCGGCAGAGGCGATGAGCCAGCCACGTGTAGATGTCCAGTGCCAGCGCAGAGTGTTTAAGCGCGGACAAGGCGCGATAGTCGAGCGGGACGGTGTGGCTTTCGAGGGTGTTGTAGAAGTCTGAGGACAATTCCAGCGCGCCCGGCCACAACGTCGGTTGTGACCCGTCCTGATCCAGCCATGCCGCAAAGCTCTTGATGGGTTTGGCGTCCACCGTGACCGCATGGCCTTCAGCGAACATACCGAGCGTCAGCCGGCAGGCGGCCAAGGCCTCCATCTGTCGCTTGAGGTTCGTGTATCCACCCCTGACGCCGCCGCTGGTGGACAATCCCAAGGTGTTCAAGAATCCCCGCATGCTGTCGCCGATCTCGACCGTGCGATTCTTCGTGCGAATGGCTTCGCTGCTGACGTGGACCATGACCAGACGGGGTGTACTGCCGTAAGGCAAAGGCTGCGGCACGAACTCGCGGCCGTTATAGAGCGAACCGGCCTCCAGCAGGATGCTGATATTGCCATTCCGCCGTTCAAAGGTGCGGTCCGGCGTGTAACTACGAGGTAAGCCGACCTGGCACATGACCGTGTGCAGGAAGTCGGATCGGTCCGGTGGCTCGGTCGCGATCCGATTGCCCGCCTCCAGCAAGCGGCGCTGACGGGCTGTCAGGACCGGCAAAGCCAGCGGCGGAAGGTTTCCCGTCACACCAGATAACCGTGCGCCCGCAGCCATGGCTCGATGGCGTCTTCAAGGATATCGCGGAGCGTATTGGGTTCGATGCCGTTTAGTTTTCGCTCAAGGCTCGCGCGTTTGAGGAGCGAGACAAACTCGGGGCGAATGCGGGTGCTGAGCGACGCCCCGGAGGCATCGGTCGTGGCCTTCCGAAGGGCATCGTAGCCGTTGCTGGACTTCGCTCCGCTGAGGAATTGCTGCTCGGCGGCGGGATTGGAGGGTGGGCTCATGCCATCAATCAAGGTTCTACGTTCGGCCATGCAATGTTCCTATCGTTTTGTTTTTTGGGTTCGGCGTACGCGAGCCGTCACCGCGTCGGGCAGTATCTCGCGGAAGAGGTTTTCGACCTCAGCGGCGGCCTCGTCGGCCCGTGAACCGAGATTCCACACAACAGCCGCTTGGCCCGGGGCGTCTGCATAGATTTGGCGAAGAGTCATTGCCCCATTCGCCAGCGGCAGTTCGAGCGCGGCGGCGGCGTCTTTCATGTCTTTGGTGAGGCGATAACGCTTCCCGACCATGCTGAGAACGATGATCGCTTTGGGGATGCCGCCCCGGATGTTCTGCGCCTGCCGCAGCACTTCGGTGGCCGCAAACAAGGCACGGATTTCCAACATGGAGGCTTTGCAGGGCACCACGGCCAAGTCGCCGCGAAGCAGAAGAGCCCTCGCCCGCTCGGCGTCACTGCCGGGGCCATCGGCGACGACGAAGTCCGTCTCCTCGGCCAGCGCCGGGAGCTCGATAAAAATGTCGTTCGT
>JAQGHK010000051.1 GCA_028288875.1 Phycisphaerales bacterium
CTGAACGAGTAGTACACATTCTCTTCCACCGCGGTCGTGGCCAGCGTGGTGTTGGCGAGGGTGCCGGTCGGCAGGTTCGTGCGATACACTTCGGTTCCGTTGACGTAGACCGCTGCCCCATCGTCGCGGAGGATTGAGCCATTGAGCGAGGTTACCTGCGACGGATCATTGATAGTCAGATGGCGGCGGAAATAGGTGGTGACAAACTTGTTTGACGAGCTGGTGCCGTACGAAACGACGGTTGCTTCATCACCGTCGCCATACCCAAGCTGAGCCGCCCCGCTTTTCCAAGTCGTATCGCTGAAGACGGATGTCCGCCATGCGGTGCCGGCATTGCTACCGTTATCGAGATACTTCCAGGTCGCGCCGGCTGGGATCAGTTCAGTAGTCGGGGCTGTGGATTTGGTGAGGGTGTAGTCGTCACGAATAACGCCATCGCGACTGTAGAACTTGAAATTCAGCGTCGAGGCGGTGGAGTCGATCAGCATCGCGCCGTAGTCGCCGATGTAACGGACTTGGCTGCCTGGCTCGATACTGGCGATCGGCCGAATCTCCGCCCCGCCCAGGCCGTCGACGAAGAATGGAAAGTTGTTTTCGAGCAGCCTTTCGTACTGATGATCGTGCCCGCTGATCACGGCCGAGGCGCCCCATTGCTGGAACGGCCAGCGCATGTTCAGCGTGTTCCCTTGCTCGCCCGAGGAATACGCGGGCTGATGGAACAGGACGATCTTCCAGGTCGCGGTGGATGCGGCCAGCGCGCCTTTTAGCCACGTCGCCTGCTTCGAAGTGCTGGACGTTCCGTCCGGCTCTTGGTCGTTGGCATTGACGACGAAGAATTGGATGTCGTCGACGGGCGTTGCGGCGTAATACCGCTCGTTATTCGGCAGCGCGAAATAGTTGGTGTAGTTCGTCAGTCCCCGGTCGTAGTCATGGTTGCCGAGGGTCGGCCAAAATCGATTGCCAGTGGTTGAGCCGCCGCCGAAAGCGCCGAGATACGGGCTGATGTAATCGTGGAAAGACTGGCCGACCGTCGAATCAATCGATGGGTCGGCGTCGTAATAGTTGTCGCCGACGGTCGCGATCGCGGCCGGGCTCCAACTCTTGATCATTCGCGCGACGTCATTGAGCGCCTGCCCACTCGTGAAGTCGCCAATAACGGCGACACGGGCCAGCAGCCGACGGGCTTCCAGCGGCTCTAGTACCAGATTCATCCCAGCATTTCGGTCCATCGCTCGCTCCGGTTAGAAGTGATAAGCGTTAGACCTTATGCAGATTAAACCTCGTTCATTGATCAGCAAACGACTGATTTTTCGTTAAATCTAACGCAATTCAGCAGCTTTCCAGGCCGTGATGTCAATTCGGGTAGATTGCAACGATTATTCAGGCAGTCAAATTGGGGCAGCGCCGGTGCGTCGCCGATTCACGGACTTCATTATTGGCGAACGGGCTTGGCATCCATCGCTGCATCGCCGCGGCCGTTCACGACATGGGCCACGCCGCTGCCGGGCTGCCCGGCGAAGCGGGTGGTGACCATGTTGCGCAGCCGAACGCCTGGCACGTCGGGCGCTTCTACTGCATTTTGCAGCACCACGGGCGCGTGTGTGAAGACGGCGTACATCCCCAAACCGGAGGCGGAGTGCGACGTCACGCCATCCGCCACCTTGTAGGACGCATAGCCTCGTCCATCGTTGCCCCACTCGGCTTGGCTGGGTGGGTCGTAGGGGAACTCGGATTGATAAAAATAGACTCGGCCGCCGTTTGCATTCCAAAGGGTCTGGTATTCGCGTGTGTGTTCGACGAATAGGCCGTAGTTCGTGACATCGTCGCCATTGACGACCAAGCCATTGGCGACGGGATTGACGTCCCAGCCCACCCCTTTGCCGTGGTCGGCGCGCCAAAGCCAGAAATGATCGCCGACGACGTCTTTTGAGTTGATCGTCACGAAGGCCCGGCAACGTCCTGCCGCTGCACCGCCGGCGCGGGCGTAGATATCGCTCAGGATCGTGGGGTCGGCCGCGTGCGACGCTCGGCTGCCGGGCGGGCCGACCTGGAGCAGTTCCGGCGATTCGATTTCGCCAGCGTCTAGGAGCAGACCCGCCAGCGTCACGCCATCCACGTCAGCGATTGCGACGGCCGCCGTGCCGCGCGTCGGCCGCAGGGTCGCGTAACCTAAGCCCAAAACGACGGTGCCCGGACGTTCGACCCGCAAGGCTTCGCTCAATTCATAAACGCCCGGGGTCAGCAGCAGGTTTTGCCCGGCGGCGAGTGCAGCGTTCAGATGCGCCGCATCGTCACGGCCGGCGTGGGCGACGTAGAACGCCGACAAGGGAAGTGAACGGCCCGGTGTCTTCTCGTTCGGCCAAGTGGTCCCGCGTGTGTCGCGGCCCAGCGGCGGGAGGACGATGGCGTAACTGTCATCTGAACCAAGAGTCAGATACGGCTTTTCGCGGATGAGCGGCGTGGCGTCGATCGTGGTGAACGGCTTGGCCGGCCATTCGCCCGCCGGTGCGTTCGGCGCGCCCAGGAAAACCATGTTGTAGACACCGCCCTGCCAACGTCGCCAGTTGCTATTGCGAGAGAACCACTGCTGCTGTGAACCGCTGACAACCGCGCCATCGATTCTGCAGTCGGCCATGTATCCGCCACTGGACCAGCCGCGGTCCCACAGTGCCAAATTCCCGCGCACGTGGACGCGGCGCAGCGCAGTGGCCTGCGAAACGGCCCAGACGTCGGTCCCGTGGTCGAGCGTTGGCGTGACCGACAGATTCTCCACGGCCCGCCAGAAATTGCAGGTGGCATTGCCGTTCATCCAGTCGGCCTTGCACCGCACCGCGCCTGTCACCGACACATCGTCGGGCGAACGGCCAATCCCGAGAATCTGCGTGTAGAAGCCGACCTTGATGTCCAAGTCGTAGCGGCCGGGCTTTAGCATGACGGCGTAGCGGCGGTCGTCAAACTGTGCCCGCTCCTGTTGCGCGAATAACGCATCGAGGCGCGCCTGAGCATCGGGCGTGGTCGGATCGATCAGGATCACATTCGGGCCGAAATCGACGGCCGGCGCTGGGACAGCCGACGCGGCTTCAGCGACAGTCGTTGATCCTAGAGCCATCGTGAGAGAAGCGATCATCGGCACCCACTGGAAAAACGACATCACAAGCACCTTTCGCGAACCGGTCGAACACGTCGCGAGCAGAACGCGAATCCGCCGGTGATAAACAACAGTCCCGTCGCGGGCTCGGGCACCGCCGTGAATTCCAGGTAATTGACGACTTGGCCGCTTCGCTGAAGCTGCAGCGTCAGGGTGTCGTAGCCGGCGTTCAAATACACTTGCGTTACGACCGTGCGGAATGCGCCCGCCGTCATCGAGATTGTGCTGAGCGGAGTCGCGCCATCGAGCAGCGTGAGGTTCCCAAATTCCCCCGAGACCCGCAGCTTCACCTCGTAAAGGCCGGCCTGCTCGACGAACAGGTTGTAGTTAAGTTTCGCGTTGGCCGCGGACGCGGTCATGTCGGCCAGGCTGTCTGCACCGACGTCGCCCGTTACACCGATAGAGGCATTGGTGGCTGTCGTATATCGCTCCGCCTGCAGCCGGCCGTTGGGCCGGTAGAAGACGTCGGCATCGTGGACAGGCATGTTCACGTAGGCAACGCCGAGCGCGGACAACACGCCGGCCTGTGGCGATAGTAGCGCGATGTGCGCCGACGAAGTCGTGCGCTCCTTGAACCACGCGTAGTCCTTGACGCCCGGATTGTTCTCCAGGGTGTCGACGGCCTTGACGAGGTAACTCAACTGCTCGGCATCGCTGGCCGCGTCGTAGTACGCGAATTCGCTGACGTTCAACGCCCGGCCGCCGGCGCTGCTGATCGCCTGGCCGAGGTTGTAAGTGAAGCCGCCGAAGTTGTCGTAAATGTGGGTGCCGACGCCGGTCACTGTCGTGCTGTTGGCGTTTGCGGCTTGATAGAACTGAGTGAGGTATTGGGCCGTCGACGTGACGCCGGTGTTACCGCCGCTGGGCATTTGAGGGCCGGATACCGGAATGCCGTAGGGGTCGGCGATGGCTTTCACATTCTTGTAAACCGTCGCCGCGGCGGTCGGCGTCATCACCGCTTGGCCGGTGATGTTCGGCTCATTGACCGTCATGATTTCCAGAGGACGATTCCCGGCCGCGAGATAGTTGCTCAAGCTGGTCAGGCTTGAAGGAATTCCGTTATAGACCATCGGATAGAAATTCATCCCCGAGTTGGCGGGCACGGTCTGTGAGGGCGTGACGGAATAGTTGTACCACCACGACACGCCCGGATTCAGCGCGGTGAAATCCGAAGGATTGAGAAAATTCGCCGCGACGCCGCGCTTGGCACTTTGCACCGGCGCGGCAGCGTCGTACACGCGCACGCTTGCCACTGAGCAGAGCGACGCGCCCGTCAAGGACGACGCGGCCGCCAGCGTGGTTAAAGCGTGTCGGTATTTCAAGCTCAATCCAGTTCGGGGTTCACTCGGACACGTGCAGCGGCACGTTGGCCGTCGCGGCATTGCCATGGCCGTCATGGGCGTAAACGAACAGGCGGTAGACGCCGGGCTTGTCCGGGAGTTTGATCTCGGCGTCATGCTCGCCGCCGCGGACGATCGCCACCGGATAGTTCGGCGGTGCGGGGTCGCCTTGGCCGGCCGGGGCGGCTTTTGCTGTTTCGCCGCGCAGGATCCATTCGACTTTCAGCGGGTCGCCGTCCGAGTCGCTCACGTCGACCGTCGCGTGGACCGTGCCGCCGGCCTTTCCCTCATCCCCCTCGGCCAGCTTGGGCGTCTTGATCTGCGGGCAGTGATTGGCCGGCGCGTGGCCCGACCAGAGCTCCGCCATCGTGTGCACGGCTTCAAGTTCAGAGCCATCACTCAGAAACATTCCGTACCACGTGGCCGTTGCTTCCTGCTTAAAGCCCCACGTGAACGCGTAGGAACCGAGGCACAGATCTTTCTCCGCCAACACACCCTTTTCGTAGCCGCTGCGGTAGATCTTCCCTTTTTCGGTGCTGTTGAACTCAATCGGGGCGCCGAACTTCGTCTTTCGGCCTTCCCACGTGCCGGGCGGGCCGAACTCGGTGATGACATAGGGTTTGGTGGCCCCCAGCTTCTTGTACCGCTGCCCAACACTGCCGACGCCGCCATAAGAGTTGATGCCGACGACATCGATACTCGGGCAGAGGGCGTTGATCGATTCGACGCGCTTCCCGCCGAGTTCGGCGACGACGGTCATCGTCGGGTGATTGGGATCAGCCTTCTTGATCATGGCCGCGACGTCTTCAACGGCCTTCCAGATCAGCGGGTTATCGCCGGCCTTGTACCCTTCCATTTCATTGCCGACCGCCCACATCAAGAGCGCCGGGTGATTCTTGTATCGAGCCACCGCGGCCTTGGCTTTTTCCATCTGCTGGGCAACGGCGGCGGCATCGCCGTAGCTGAACCCCTTGTCCCCCTCGTGCCGCATCCAGATGCCGACGGTCACGGTCAGGCCAAGCTTTTGTGCTTCGTCCAACTGCGGGCCGACATCATCGGCGCCCCACGTGCGGAACGAATTGCCACCGCTTTGAGCAAGCAGTGGCTTGGAACTGCCGCCGCCGGCACCTTCGATAAAGTATGGCTTGCCGGCCCGCAGCAACTGCCACGCGTCACCCGTTTTCCGGACTTCCACCACAACGGCCTGGCCATCGTTCGCGGGCGCAGCACCGGCGAGTAATGGCACGCACATCAGGACAAGCAATACCGCACGCCGAGCGGGAGGCGATCGCAATTTCATCTCAGTCCTCTTTCAACGCCGTCCGCATGCTTCCTCGCCATCCGCCTTTGCCTTACTGCGAGAACGTCGCATCCGTGCTCGGCGGATTGACGTTGACGTTGGACCGCAGCAGTTCGGTGTGACCGCCGTCTTTGGCATTGAGAATGCGTTTGCCTTCGCAGTGGCCGTCGACGAAGAGGAAGTTCGCCGTGGTGTTTTTCATGTGCCGCCACCGGATGCCGCCATCGCCAGTGCCGGAACTATAGGTGGCGACGTCTTTATTGGTCTGACCATTGACGCTGCTGGAGTTATCCGCCGTCGGCGAATAGTAGTTCAGGAACGGTTTACCCTGGAATCGCGTGGGATTGGCGTAGGAATAATCCGAGTCAATTCGGTAAGCGACAGAAACCGCCCGCCATGCGCCACCAACGTACGGCGGCACGCTGTTGTCGCCAGTAACCTGCACGCCGTCGAAGATCAGCACGATCTCGGAGGAACGCTGAATGCTGCCCAGCTTATAGGGCTTCAGATAGACCGTCCCGTTGATCTTGGACTCCAGCGTCGGCATGAGGATCGGGTGACACGAATAGTGCGTAAGGTCGGCACCCTTGGAATCGAACGGGTCGGGCGCGGCGATCGTGTCCGTATCGATAAAGACGTTGCGCGAGGTGCTCTTGGCGGAGCGGGCAACGCTGGTGATCGAATTGCCGTCGCGCCGGATGAGCGCTTCGAGAAGGAACGTCCAGTCGGTCTGCCGGGCAGCAAAGGTCGTGCTGCTGAGCGGGCTGGACCCGTTCCAACTGCCAATCGGCAGCGAGCCCTTGTGCGACTGCGCGTAAAGCTGAACCAGCGTCCCGAACTGCCGAAGGTTTGACAGGCATTTGAGACTGTTGGCCTGCTGACGGACGCGATTCAGCGAGGGGAGCAGGATGGAGATCAGCAGCGCAATGATGCCGATGACCACCAATAGTTCGACGAGCGTAAAGGCCTTGGTGCGTTTCATATCAAACCTCCGCAGAAACGGGAAATCGGCCGGCCGCCGAATGTGAGCGGCCGGCCGGGAAGATCAGGCCCGACGCCGGCGCAGCAGCGCCATTGCGCCCATCGCGGCTACGCTCAGTGATGCCGGCTCCGGTGTGTTCGTCACATCGTTTAAAGCCGCCGCATCAACGAACATCACGCCCCCGGTCGCACCACGCGTCAGGAGGTTTTCAAACACGATCGACGCTGTCCCGGCCGGGGCGACGGCGTTGAAGCTGAGTTGAGTCCATGTGTTGGCCGCGGTGGCGCTGTCCACGTGCGCAGGACTTTGGATGCTGGAAATCACTGCGCCAACGGAATCGAGGAAAACCAGTTGCAGCGAATCGAAGCTTCCGCCGGCCTGCAGACGATCGCCGTCTGCCGCGCCGCCGGTCACATTCTTGTTGAAGAAGTAAGCCGACGCGGAATACGTGTTGCCTGGGATGATCGACGCGCCGGTCACGCCCTGGGCGATGTAGGTCACTTGGCCCGACGCCTGGCCGACCGTGTAGCCGTAGCCGTACTGGTGGCCGTCCTTGGCCAGAAATGCGGGCGGGGTTGCACCGCTGGGCGTGGAGTTGAGCCGGTTGGCCGCCGGAGTGCCGGCGAAGGCCGGGATATCGCTCGAATAGAATGCCGTCGAGCCCGTGGCGCCGGTGTTGGATTTACCGTAGAACCATGGGTTTTGCGTGACCGGAACGCTCGCCGCGATCGGACCGGACATCGCCTGATCCAGTGCGCTGGCGTCCGGCGCCGGTGGCGTTTCGAAACCCGGGGCCAGCAACAGGTTCGCCTGCGCAGCCGTTGTTGCAGTCAAGGCGGCCGCGGCCGCCACGAATAGAACGCTTACTTTCATTCAACCCTCCAACTTTGATATGACCCGCTGCGCCGGCGTATCGCCGTCGCTTCGAGAACGAAACTCTCGCCACTCCTGCTCCTGTCGATCGTGCGACGCCGCGCGATCGACCCTCTTCAGGCGACCGGTGTCGCCGTTTCTTTTCCAGACGTGTATTCAAGGGCACCGTTTTCGATCCGCGTGCCGTCCGGCAGAATTCTCACACGGTGCGACGGCACAGGGCCGGTCGTCCGGTGAAGTTCCAGCAACGTGGGCAGCACCACCCGCACCGGTGCCATGTCCCGATCCGCCATGCAGCGAATCAGCGCCTTGACCGCTTCCTGCCCGAGCCGATAGGCATCCTGACAGACAGCCGATAGCGGCGGATAAACCATCGAGCGAACGTCTGCGTCATCGAAGCCGATGATCGAGACGTCTTCCGGAATCCGCACACCCATCTGGTGCGCCTGATTAACCGCGCCGACGGCAACGAACGGATCGCCGATAAACAGAGCGGTTGGCCGGTCGGCCAGGCCCATCAGGTTACGAATCACCTGCTCGCCGTTAGGCTGCTTGGCCCAAACGCGATAGATGAGCTTCTCATCCACCGGCATGTCGTGGTCCGCGAGTGCCTGCATATAGCCGGCCATGCGGTCGCCGTGGTCGGTGTCCACGACATGACTTAGCGCGATGGCAATCCGCCGATGCCCGAGCGAAATCAAATGCTCGACGGCCTGGTAAGTGGTCGATCGCGAATCGGTGGAAATCGTATTGACGAATTCTTCTTCAAATCGCTCCCCGACCACGATGTGAGGGAAGCCGTCACGGGCAAGATCGACACACGTTTGCCGAGTATCAGCGTGCGTCCGCAGAACAACACCACGGATGCCCTTGCGGGTTAGCAACTGTGCGACGCTTTCATCCGCCCGCCGCTCATTCTCCAAGCGGACAATGGCCAAATCCAAACCTTGTTCTGAAGCGACGACCGACATGGCTTCAAGAATCGCGGTGTCATACGGCGAGCCAAGCGAGGACCGCCCCGTGTACGCCAAGGCGATGAATTGTCCAGCCGGCTTCCGGGTCGCGTAGTGCCCGAGGCGCTCGGCAACACGATTGACTCGATCACGCAGATCGGAGCTGACGCCGGGTGTTTCATTCAACACCCTCGAGACCGTGGCGATGGAGACATTCGCTTCCGATGCAATGTCGCGAATCGTTGCCAAGTGGTGCTCCTGCCTAAGAAAACAGCTGCGTCGCTTCTGAAAGAAAAGTAACACAGGGAAACAAAAGCGTCAAGACAAAATGCCGCAGGAGAAAATATTTGCACATAACAATGACATTTCAGAGAAATTTGACATCATGTGTTTCCTCTTGTTACAAAATTTGCCGAGCGCAGATACTCGTGGGAGTTCGTTTTGGGT
>JAQGHK010000007.1 GCA_028288875.1 Phycisphaerales bacterium
TGCAGGGCGGCAATGGTTCCAACGGCGATCAGACACGCAGGAAGATTCGCCACAACCACGACCGTTGCCAGGACGCGCGGCGTCTCGGCCGACACGGTCGGCACGGCTACAGTTGTGTTGGTGCTGCTTGTCTCCATCACGCCTTACCATCAGACTTTGTTGACCGCTGCGCCCGTTTGCAGCATTCGGAAGAGTCCGACGCCGAATCCGAACACGCCCAACCCGATCATCAGCCACGGCCGCAAACCGAACTTGCCGTCGAGCCAGTACCCTAGCGCTCCCGGCAACAAAACAGTCGCCAGAAACTCAAACCCGACCGTCATCGAGCCGCCGATGAGTCGGAGGACCGATGCATCATCCCGCCGAGGATCGGTGGGACGTTCCGGGGGCTCGTCCGGCATCGTCACTGGCCTGTAAAAATCTAACGCTCCGCCCGCCCGGCGGACATCCGCCGAACGGGCCGCGCAGACTAAAGGCACGGCAAAGACGCGTCAAGCAAAGTAGACCCCTGTAACCGCGCTAGTTTGCCGCATCTGCGTCTGTTAGGCCGCGTTCACTCGACATTCGGGCCTCGACCTTCGACAATCACCGCGAATGCCCCCCATGCTGTGGCGAGTATGTTGGATCGCCTGTCTTACCGCCCTGGCTTTGGCCGGGATTGACTGGGGGTTGCCGTCGGCGGACGCCACCGCCACCCTCTTCGCCAGCCATTCCCCTTGGGACGGCAAAGCATTGGCCGCGTTCGACGCTGAGCGGGTCGATCCGGGGAAGGGAGCGGACGTCGACCGCGACCCCCTGCCTAAGTCCGCCGGTCCGACGATCTTGAACGCCACCGACGCCGACCGCGCCGCCATCGCCCGCCGGTACAAGCTCTTCAGCCATCAGCCGGACGAGATGATCACCTTCATGGCGCTCCAGCAGATGAGCCCGGCCGATCGGCAGTTCGACCCGCGGCTGTACCAGTACGGCGGGGCTTGGATCTATCCCGTCGGCGGATTGCTGAAACTTGCTGCAACTGCAGGACTTATCGACCTCCGCGCGGACAAGGCGTTCTACTACGATAACCCCGCCGCCTTTGGCCGGTTCTATGTGGTCGCCCGGCTCTACACCGTCGCGGCATTCGTCGCGACGATGGTGCTGGCCGGGATGATCGTCAAACGGTTGGGCGGTGATGATTTCGCCGCCGGGGCCGGTTCGGCGGTGGTCGGGGCGTTGCCGGTGGTCTTCGCCTTGGCCCACGAAGCCAAGCCTCACTTGGCCGGTACGGCTTTGATCCTGGCGACAGCGCTGGCAGGCGCGCGGTGGGTGAGGACCGATCGCTGGCGCGATGCCCTATGGTGCGGCGCGCTGGCGGGCTTGGCGGCGGGCATGGTGCTGTCCGCGGTGGTCGCCCTGATCATCCCGCTGACGATGGTCGTTCTGCCCCGGCCGAAGTTTGCGACGATCTTCAATGACTCGCCGAACCGCCGGGTTGTGATGTTCGGCGCGGCGTTGGCCGCGTTTATCTGCGCATTTGCCGTCACCAATCCTTACGTCGTGCTCCACGCCATCCACCGCGACGACGTGCTGACCAGCAATCTGGGCAACACACAGGCGATGTACGGCGTCGGCCAGGTCGGCGACATTTTGCGGCACGGCAGCCGCCGATTGCTCGACGCCCTTTCATGGCCGGCGGTGCTGCTGGCCGTCGGGGCATTAGTGGTGGCGATCACGCGCCGGCAGCGGACGTCGCCGCTAGGCATCCTGCTGACGGTGCCGGCCGCGCTGGTGCTGCTGCAGTTCGTGCTTCTCTCCGCGAACAAGCCGGCCGAGTATGCGCGGTTCGCCCTCCTGCCAGCGACCGCGCTCGGCATCATGGGCGTCTGGGCGCTGGCGACGATGCAGTTGTCCTGGCTGCGAACCACGGCCCTGGTCGCCACACCGCTTGCAATTCTCGTCGTGGGAACGTGGCCGTACGTCAACGCGTTCACTGCCGACAGCACGGCAGGCGGCACGCGCGCGATGGCCGGCACATTCCTTCGCCAGACCGGTGCGGGCACGCTGCAGATGTTCGCCGAACCCGCGCCCTACGCCGTTCCGCCGGCCGATCTTTGGTCGTGGCGATTTGTGCTGACGCCCTCCTCGTCGCCGCCGATTGGCGATGCTGTGATTCGTGCGATCGACACCGTCAACGATCTCGGTCCGGTGCCGATCGGCTACCAGCGACAAGTCATCGGCGACGACCGGCCGGCGCCAATCACCTGGGCGAACAAGCCGTTTGAAATCCTGACGCGAATGACGCCGGCGGAATGAGCAGCGCGGCGCGTGCCGTGGCTGGGGTGTTCGTCCGACCAACGATGCTCCCGCCATCCGGCATCATTGGTTACGATGCAGCTATGCTGCCGCTCGCCGATGCACCCACTTACGTTCAGGCCGTCGTGCCGATCTACTCCCTGGACGGGATGACCCTGCTGCTGGGCGCGTTCTTCCTGTATTGCCTGGCCCATCCGGATCGCGTTCGCAACCGCACGCACTACTGGGCCGCGTTCGCGTGCCTGCTGTTCATCATCCTGTTCTATGTCCTGCGGCTGATGCTCTACAACAGCCCGGCCGGCCAAGTCTTCTCGGGGGTGATGATCGGCATGCTCCAGGCGATGGGCCTAGTGCTGACCGTGATGTACGTGGGTGGCCTGCGCCCGAGCGAGGTCGCGAGCGAGCTTCGCGACGCCACCGACGATTTCCGCCGCGGCGGTGAGCCGGCCAAGCCGGTGATCATCCCGCTGACGGGTGAACAGCCTAAGGCAAAAGAAGAACCGATCGCGCCGCCACCCCCTCGCGTTGTGATCGATCTGCCGAAGGCCACGCCGGATGGTCGCCTGCCGCTTGAATAGCCAGCCTGCCGGAGAATTCGAGCCCGCCGACGGAATGTCTAGTTGATTAGGCGCAGTCAACGATTGCTTCGCCGGACTTATTCCATATATTTCCGATAGGTTAATAGTGATTCATCTCTTGCTTACGCCTCGCCATTGTTGTCGACCCCGACGCTAAGCCAGCGACGGGCGGCCGTACTTCGATCGCGCTTTGTCATCTCACGCATTCCGCCGGTCATCACTGGCGCAAGTCTCGGAAAGGATTGTCATGTCTCGCTCATCCGCCATTCGTCGTGGGTTCACCCTCGTCGAACTTCTTGTGGTTATTGGAATTATTGCACTCTTGATCAGTATTTTGCTGCCCTCGCTCGGCGCGGCCCGCGAGCAGGCCCGGCAGATCAAGTGCTCATCGAACCTGCGCAGCGTGGGTCAGGGCATCGCTCTGTATGTTTCGGAAAGCCGCGGCTGCATTCCGGCGGCGGTGTTGT
>JAQGHK010000064.1 GCA_028288875.1 Phycisphaerales bacterium
CGCACCGGGCTTGACCACGTTCGCCACCAGAAGGCCGATGCCCAGCGCCAGCGTGGTGACGGTTTCAAAGTAAATCAGCGCCTTCCCGCCCACCCGGCCGACCTTTTTCAGATCGCCCATCGTCGCAATACCGACCACGATCGTCAGGAAAATGATTGGCCCGACGACCATCTTCACCATGCGGATAAAGCCATCGCCCAGTGGCTGAAGGGCCGCACCCGTCGTAGGGAAAAAGTGGCCGATGAACACGCCGATGGCGATGGCCGTCAGCACCTGCGCGGTCAGGTTTTTATAGATCGGCCTGGCTTCAGTCACGTGGCTCCTGGCGATGTTGCATTCGCTTATCCTGCCCGGCCGCACTGTAACCGACGGGTCGCGGCAAATTGAAAAACGATGTCTCTTCTGGCGTCGTTTTTGCTAAAATGTGGCGGCAGCGATTCGTCGTGGATTCGTTGAGAAATGTCGTTCTTTTGCAGTAAGTCAATTTCATGAGAATTTCGGTCACAGGGGGCAGCGGCAAGATCGGAGCGAATGTCGTGCGGACGCTTCGAGCCGCCGGGCATGACGTAACCTCTATCGATAGCCGCCCGGCCGAGAATTCATCGCCGAAAGACCTCGTCACGGACCTCCGCGATCGCGATGCGGTTCGCGCCGCTATCGATGGCTGCGAGGCCGTCGTCCACCTTGGCGAGATGGCCAACATCTTCGGCGGCGACTGGCACCGCGTGTACGCGCACAACACGCACGTCGGCTCGCTGGTGATGGAACTGGCCGCCGAGTGCCGCGTGGCCAAATTGATCTACACCAGTTCGTGCCAAGTCTATGGTTGCTGGGGCGGCGAGAACGGGATTCTCTACGCGCCGCTGCGACTGCCGCTGGACGAAACACACCCGCTTAATCCGGCCAACTCCTACGCCCTTTCCAAGGTGGCCAACGAGCATTACGCGCGGCTGGTCGCCGAGCGCACCGGAATGCGGGTGGCAGCGTTCCGCTTGCCGTACGTGATGACCGAGGCGCAGCATGAAAAGCAGGTGGAATGGCGACTGGCGCGACGTGAACCGGTGATCATCGGCCAGGACGGTTTGGGTACGACGCTTCATGTTGACGACGCTGCCAGCGCGTATGCCGCAGCCATCACGGCGGAGTGGACGGGCTTTGAGCCGTTCCATTTCACCGCGCCCGACGTGTTTTGCGATCGGCCGGTGCGGGACGTGCTGCAGGAACGCTATCCGCACCTCCCACTGCCCGCGGATTGGCCCGCCAACAAGTCGCCGGTTGTGACGGATAAGGCGCAGCGAATGCTAGGCTGGACGGCGCGCCATAGTGCCCATCGGCGATGGCTCCTGCGTCGCGAGTCGGACGCCGCTGAAGTCGCCTAGCGGATGGCGGTGGCCGGCCCCGTCGAAAAGCCAGATTCTGCCCACGGCGAGGCTGCGGGAGCACAAATACCGGCCGAATCGACTGCACGGGCCGGCTCTGATTCTGCACAAAGTGCCACTTCACCCCTGCGCCCATCGAGTAAATTTAGCTTGCGGATTTCCCTAACAAGCCGGCCCCCGCCGTGTGAGTTGCGGGAACAAGTTGTTCTGAGCGGAGAGGGTAAGCACATGCAGTTTCGGACGCAGCAGCGCGAGGTAGTTACGCGCAATCCCCGTGTCGTCGACGCAGCCAGGCAGGCCTTGACGCCAGTCGCAATCGATTCGCTTGAGAAACGCGTGCTTTTCGCCGCGACCGACTTTTACGCAATTAAAGTCATTGATGCCGCCACGGGCCGCGGGGTGCCGCAGGTCGATCTGGTGATGACCGATGGCAAGCGATACACCACCGATAGCGGCGGCACGATTGCCTTTAACCGCAGCGGTTACATGAACGTGGCCGACACGTTCGTCCCCGAAACCTACGGCTACAAGCTGGCGAGCGGCACGAGTGTCACGCTGACGCCGGTCCTGGGCACCAGCGGCACGGTTTCGCTCGTCCGCACGCAGATCGCCGAGCGGCTGTACCGCGAAACCGGCGTGAATAAGTACTCGCAGACTGTCGCCGTCGGCGGCACGTCGCCGATCACCTACGCCGGCGTCGGCGCGCCTGGCCGCGTGTTTGGCCAGGACAGCGGACTGACCGCCGTCTACAAAGGAAAGCTCTACGAATTCTGGGGCGATACCGGGCGTGACAATAACAATGATGGCGCGGACGACGGCGGCGTCGCGGGCAAGTACCGGACCACCGGCGGCATCATCGATCTGCCCGCCAACGGCGGCCTCGATCCTGCGGTCGGCGAGAACATCAATTACATCCTCAACACCGACGGCACGCTGAAGGAAATGTTCCCCTCCAGCAACGGCTTCACCGGCCCGCTCGTTTGGGCCAGCAGCCCGATGGTGACCTACGACACCAGCGGCAATGAGAAGATGGTAATCGGCTATTCGTCGATCAACGGCGGCAGCACTGTCGTCGATCATGGATTTGCCGTCTGGAACGACTCGACGCAGCAGTTCACCAAGATCAACACGTACGCCTTGAACACCCCGCTGAATCCGGGCCAGAACGCGACGCTCACGTCGATCAATGGCGTGTCGTATTACATCATACCCAACGGCAATGCGTTCATCCGCGTCAAGAACACCTACGCCGATCTCACCAACATCAATTCGTACGAGGTTTACACGCCGCTCAAGCCCGGCACGATCCTCGCGAAGGACACCTTCCTCGGCCTCACGCACGTGTACGCCGCGTCGGACATCAACCGCGATGCCAACGGCAACGTGCTTTGGACCTGGGCGGCCAATACCACCGCCCTCAACTCGGCCGACTACAGCAATCTCAATAACGACGGCACGATCCCCTGGGCGAAAAACGGATTCGCCTTCCAGAACGCTGACGGCACCGACCACCCACTATTCAGCACGGCAGGGCTGTCCTACAATGACTACACCAAATCCTGGACCTTCATCGGCCAGCAGACGTTCGGCACCAGCGGGTTCGGCGAAATCTGGTTTGCGCAGTCTAAGAACCTCCTCGGCCCGTGGAACTTCACGCGCAAGGTGCAGACCAACACCGAAGACAATGGTGTCAACGACACCTACACCTTCTACAACCTGATCCAGCACCCCTACTACAGTCGCGACGGCCAATACCTGTACTACGAGGGCACGAACACGTCGTTCCTGGTCGACGGCGGCTTCCGCGGCGAATACTTCAAAAATACTGACTTCACGGGCTACGCCTACAAGGACTCGGCCGACACGATCAGCGAAACCTACAGCAATAAGTCGCCGAACAGCACCTTCATCCCCAACGTCGACAACTTCTCCGCCCGCTTCACCGGCACGCTGACCTATCCGACGACCGGCACGTATCAGTTCCGCATCACCACCGATGCCGGAGCAAAGCTCACCCTCGGTACCACGGTCGCGATCAACCAGCTCGCCGGCACCACCCAGACGATCTACACCAGCGGCAACATCACGGCCAGCGCGAACGCCACCACATCGATCGAGGTGCTCTACACCAGTCTGACATCGACGGCTGCGGGCGTGAAGCTGGAATGGCTCACCCCCGGATCGACCGTTTGGGCGATCGTCCCGGGCTCGGCCATCAAGCACGGCCTGACGCAGCCGCAGGACAACTACAACACGTTCATGTACCGCCTCAACCTGACGGACAGCAAAGTCAGCACGCTCGATGTCGGCACCGGACTGTTCGGCCAGGTCTTCGATAACGCTGATCTCACCGGTTATGTGGGCAACCTCACGAACCAAGTCCTCAACGCCACCTGGGCCAGCGGCACCTCGCCCCTCGCCGGCGTCGCCCCGACCAGCTATTCCACCCGCTACCTTGGCATGATCCGGCCGACCTACAGCGAAACCTACACGTTCTACACCACCAGCGATGAAGGCGTCCGCGTCTGGATCAATGGGCAGCTCTTGACCAACAACTGGTCCGCGCATTCCGCAACGACCGACACCGCGACGATCGCCCTGCTGGCCGGGAAGAAATACGACATCCGCGTCGAGTACTACAACGCCACTGGCGCTGGCCAGCTGAAGTTGGAATGGTCCAGCGCCTCCCAGGCCCGGCAGGTGGTGCCGGCTGCCGCACTGTATCCGAGCTCTACCGGGTTCCAGACGACCTACTACGACAATGCCGACCTCACCAATGCCAAGGTCGTCACCAACGCGTCGCTGATCAACCTGATGCAGCCGAACTCCAGCACCAGTGCCACCACTGGCACGCCGGACCCGGCCAGCATCGTCAATGACGGCACATGGAGCGCCCGCTGGACCGGCCAGATCCGGCCCGACTTCACCGGGACCTACACGTTCAGCACCCTCAGCGACGACGGCATCCGCGTTTGGGTCAACGGCGTGCGGATCATCGACAACTGGACCAATCACGGTAACACGACCAACACCGGCACGATCGACCTGCAGGCCGGCCAGTATTACGACATCGTTGTCGAGTATTACAACCAGGTGTTCGCCTCCACTGCCAAGCTCTTCTGGAGCAACGTCAACCAGACCGGCGGCGTCGCCCAGTTGGTCCCACAAGAGAATATGCTCGCCGGCCCGACGGCGCTCGGCGGTACGAATGCCATCGACCTCGTCGCGCCCACACTGGCGACCGCGGTTTCGCGCAGAAGCGGTGCGGGCGGCGCCGACCTGCCTCTGGCTCTCAACACCAGCCCGGCCACGTTGGAAAACCGATACGGCGGCGCCAATACGCTCGTGCTCACCTTCAGCGAGCCGGTGATCGTTTCCGACGGCGTGTTGGACGCGAACGATTTCGCCGTATCCGGTGCACAGTTCGTTTCTGCCGTCCTGTCCGGCGTGACGATGACCGTTCAGTTGGCCAACGTTCTTGATGTTGCAACGATGACGCTCTCGCTGCTGCACCTGGCCGACGCGACCGGCAACACGCTGAATGCCACAACGATCGCGGCCCGAAACCTCGCCGCTGATGCGAACCGCGATGGCACCGTCGACTTCAACGACTTCCTTGCCCTGCAAAATTCCTACGGCCAAAGCGGTGCAGGGCTGGATGCCGACTTTGACGCTAGCGGCGCCGTCGACTTCAACGACTTCCTGCAACTGCAGAACAGCTTCGGCCAGAGCTTGCCGCCCGCCGCGGTCCCAGCGGCGCCGGTCACGCCGGCCAATGCGGTGGTGACGCCGCCGACGCCGCCCGCTCCGAAAAAGACGGCCAATCTCGGCGGCATCGCTTTCAACGACAGCAACAAGAACGGCAAGTACGACAAGAGTGATTCAATCGCTGCCGGCAAAACGATCTGGCTGGATCTGGACGACGACGGCGTGAAAGACGCCAACGAGCCGAGCACCGTGACCGACGCCCAGGGCCGTTACACGTTCAAGAACCTGGCGGCCGGAAAATATCATGTCCGCCGACTGTTACCGGCGGGCTTTGTCGAAAGCACCGCGGCCCGCTACATCACGCTGGCCAATGGGCAGGCGGCAGCGAACGTGTATGTCGGTAGCCGGCTGAAGTAGGTCGCGGCGAATCACGCGGATCGCGATCTCACGGCTTCAGATACTTGTTGAAAACGCGGACATCTGAGCCGTCGCCACGACCCGGGCGCGGGAGGTCGAGCTATAGATCGACGTTGCCGGATATTCTGTATGTGATATTGCGTTCGATCGCACTGGCCGCGCCGGCCGGTGGGACATTGGATCGGCGTGCGGTGGGTTCGGCATGAGCGTCAGTGCTAGGCCGAAAGCGAAACGAACCACCGCTTTTGAAGAAACTAAAACCAACGATCCGGCTGGTGGTCAGCGCCCAAGCGTTTCATCGCTCTTGTCGCTGACGGCAACCGCGACAAGGGAATCGGCGCAACCGTAATACAGCATCCACTGCCCGCGATGACGAACCAGCCCCTCGGTAAACGTGGTGCCCGCCCCATATTGGCCGCGCTGTTCAAACGGCATGGCCGGCTGAAGAAACGGTTGATCCAGCCGGCCAATCAGCTTGGCCGGGTCATTGGCATCGAACAGGGCCTGGCCGGCGGAATAGGCGTCGGGGCTGAGGTCGTGGTGATCGTGATCGCCGTCGTTGCGGGCGTTGTAGATCAAGACGATGCCGTGGTCCGTCAGCACGGCCGGCGGGCCGGGCTCGACCAGCGGCGAGTCGAACATCCCGGGGCGCTTTTCCATGACGGGCACCGGATTACCATCCGCGTCTTCGACCATGTTCCAGTTCAGCAGGTCCATTGACCAGGCTAGCCGGACGACATGCTCGCCCCAATACATCCAGTATTTCTCATTGATCATCGCGGCGATCAGGCGATCGCCCTCGCGTCGGCAAACCACAGAGCCGGCCTTGGAGTGCAGTTCGTAATACTTCGCGCCGTGTACTTGGCCGAAGGCAGGGCCGTGCTTGGTCCAATTGATCAGGTCCGGCGAAGTGGCCACCGCCAGACGAGGCACACGGCGGTCCCACTGCGTGTAGGTCAGGAGGAACTGCCCGTCCGGCATTTCGCAGACCCGCGGGTCCTCACAGCCGCCGTCCCATTCGGTGGATTTCTGGCCGTCATGGTCAGGAAAAAGCACCGGCGTCGGGAATCGCGTGAACAGCAGGCCATCGTCACTGACCGCCAGACCTAAGCGTGAGGTATGCCCACTGATCACCATGGCGCCGAAGTCGTCTTCGGCTCGATAGAGCAGATAAACCTTGCCGTCTTTTACAACGGCAGCAGGGTTGAAGGCATGCAGGGCCTCCCACCGCACGGACTCTTCTCGCATGGGGCAAGCAAATGTGGTTAGCACATCAGGCGAGATGATCGGCTGTGCTTCCGGAGGGCGCTGAAACGGGCCGATTGCCCAGACCGGGAGCTGCGAGGCGCGGGACATAACAATGTCAACGTCACGACCTTCGTTAAACAGCTCTTTCGGCTTTAGCACTACGCGTAGCGGTTCAATTACTCGATCGGATTTCGCTTCAATCGGAACAGATGACATCCACACTCCGCGCGGAAATGCTAACAAGGCACAATCAATCACACAGAGCGACGCCGTCCGGCTACTCGTTGACGTATTCGGGTACTTTCTTGTCCGCGCCGACCAGCGACTGCACCCACATCGACTTGCCCGCCGGATCCGCAAACGTGCGCCACTTTTCTTCGCCAGGCACTTTGACTTCGACACCCTTGGCCAGCGCTTCCATTTCGGCGTTGGTCGTCGGCTGGTTTGCCCGAAGTTTCACCACGGCGGCCCGCGCATCAGGCTTCAGCCGCTCGACGTAAAACACCTTGAGCTTGCCATCAGACTGGCGGCCGACGTGGGCTCTCACAGCCGGTTTTCCGTTGTAATCGAATGGCGGAATGCGGACTTCACGTTCCGCGAAGTAGGTCACGCCATCGTCAACCGTGTAAAAGCTGCCCTGCGGAACCGGAGACCCGAATTGCGAACTCATCTGCATCACGACAGCGATCACGCCTGCGGCAACCGCGATGCAAGCGACCACTGAGACGGCCGTTTTATGCTTCTCGAATAAATCTCGCACCGACATGTAACGCTCCAACGACTATGGAATTGGCTTAGCAGACTTTCCCTGTTCGTGACCGTTTTGCCGGCCACGAACAGGGGGCGGTTTCTTGAACTAAGCGATTACCAAGCCCAACCGCCGTTGGTTGTATTCAACAGACCGGTGCCGTTTGGCACGATCGGGTAACAGGTTTGCCACAGCGGATTCCATTCGTCGTCGTTGGCTTGGCCAGGCAGATATTGCGTATGGCCGTCAACACAGACCTCGTTCGCCCCCTTCATGTGCGGCCGGGCCATTGGTGTAGAGTTTTGCGGGCGATAGGCGAGCAAAAAGCCCTGGGACCGGGTCGCAAGAAAATTGCTTTCAACGGCTGACGCGTCAGGCATCCAGAAGCCATCGATAAACAGCGGAATTTGGTTATAGACCATTCCCTGCGTCGAAGACACAGCGAACTTCATGTACTTATACCACTGCTGCTTCATGCCATAGTTCTTCCCGCTGTGTACCGCGAACGGAAGGGTATTTGTGCCATTCTGGTTAACGAACGCCTGTTCCCGAACGCAATCGTTCATGGCATAGGTCCGGCGCTGAAGCAGCGGATTAATAGCACGCTGAGCCGGGCATTGAAAGGTGGAAGCACTGCCGGTGTATGTCGTATCAGAGATACGAATTCGACCGCCCTTGCCCATGGGCTTCTGGCCGAAATAGCGGGGAATGCAGTTGTACCAGATCTTCAGGTCGAGTTCGTCCGTATCGCCGGATCGCCAAATCGGAACGGGGAAATACCCCTTATTTTCGGTCATGTAAAATGTCGCGCCCATGTAAAGTTGGCGCAGATTGCTCTGGCAGGCGATGCTCTGTGCCGCGGCTCGGGCCTTGCCCAATGATGGCAGCAGAATTGAGATCAACAACGCAATAATGCCAATGACAACCAACAGCTCAACGAGCGTGAAGCCCTTGTTTCGCGATTTCATGCCAACCTCCGCTTAAAACCGGCGTCTCCGCCGTACAACATCCTCTTCGCTGTGCGGCGGCCCGCGTGGAGCAGGCCGCAGAGACGCACTAGATTTGATTCAAGCAGGATACCCGCTAAAGACTGCGACAAAATCGCACATTGTGCTATCTGGGTGTCTAATTGTGCAAAACTAAGCAGTTCAATGCGCCCGGCGAATTTTCCGTTATATTTCGACCATCGCCGGCGACTTCCTGCGTGGCACCAGGACGAGGATCGAGGGGAAAAACAGGGCGTCCGTCGCTCTCAGGTCATTTGTTCGTTGTATGAAGTGAACCGCGCATGAGCACCAAGCAATTGCACCGATCGTCCCGTCCCCGGCGTTTCGCCGAGTCAGAAACCGATGGCTTCGCCAAGCGCCCCCGAGTGATGCTCGCCATCGAATGGCTTGACTATGAGCTGAACCTGGGCGTAGCGGAATTTGCCCGAAAACATGGCTGGATCATTGACGACGTCGTTAGCCACACCGGCCAGCCCGACCCCGATTGGACGGGCGATGGCATCATTGCCCTGCTCCGCCATAAAGACAGCGAATTGACGCGTTTTGTGAAGTCCGCCACCGTGCCCGTGGTTGATCTTGTGAACGAACTGCCGGAGATCGACGTGCCCCGGGTCTTGGCCGATAACTATGCCATCGGCCGAACCGGCGCGGAGCACCTGCTGTCTTGCGGGCTGCATCACTTAGCTTTTGTGAACCTGTGGGACAGCCACGTCGAGCGGGAACGCATGGCCGGCTTCCGCACGGCCGTGGAGGAGGCAGGACGCACCTTTTACCAACTCCGTCGCGACAAAAAGGGCAAAGCGCACGCGCAGACCCTTGAATTTATCCGCGAACAGATCAGCAAACTGCCCCGGCCGCTCGGGGCGATGGGCCATTCCGACCGCGAAGCCACCTACATCATTCAGGCCTGCGAAATGGCGGGGTTGCACGTGCCGGAAGAGGTCGCCGTGGTCGGGAGCGACAATGACCCGATTCTATGCGAACTCGGCCCGGTGCCCGTGTCCAGCGTCGACAATCGCCGCCGCAATCAGGGCTATGAGGCCGCCGCCCTTCTCGACCAGTTGATGAACGGCGACGCCCCGCCGAAGGAAGCGATTCGTGTGCCGACGGGCCCCGTTATTCTTCGCCACAGCTCTGAGGTTCTGGCGGTGCCCGATCCGGACCTGTCGCGGGCCCTGCGATTTATCGCGGAGAACTACCGCAAATCCATCACGGTGCAGGATGTCGTCGACCATGTCGACGTCACCCGCCGCCGTCTATACATGCTGTTCGAAGAGCACCTCGGCCGGCCGATTCATGCGGAGATTCTGCGACGGCGGCTCGATCTGGCTCGCAATCTGCTCGTGACGACCACGAACAAGCTATTCGCTGTAGCCCGCGCCTGCGGTTTTAGTGACGCCCAGCAATTTACCCGTGTTTTCACACGCGAAAGTGGCATCGCCCCCAGCCGATACCGCCATGCCCAGGGTCAGCGGGGAGACAGTCGACGCTGAGTGAGGTCACGCCCCACCGGGAACCGCAGACGATCGCCTTTGATTAGGCCATCCGGTGTCTTAGATACGCGATAGCCATAAACCACGATCGGCCGCTGCCAACGACCGGTTATTGCCGCTTCGACCGTTTAAACGTCAACTTTTGCCCCAACGTAGCACGTTGGAGCATGCCGCTCGCGTAGCAGAAATAACCGCCGAAATCCCTACGCCGGTTCCTCAGATGACACAAGAGCATATTTGGGGCTGCGACATTTTTCGCACTCTCTCTCTGCACTAAATGCTGGGTGTTCATCCCTTATATCGCGTAGCAAAGCAGTTTTAATGGTTTAAGTTAATGAGATCATATCTGCCTGTTGAACGTCCGGAGTGGAGGAGTACTTGGTTGATGCCAAGGAACCGGTCGAACGGGGGCTTGAGTGGAGGATGGCAAATGGTTAAGGCTTTTGACAAGAAAATTGTCGGTTACGCGGCCGCTGCGGCAGCCGCTGCTGTTTCGGGTGGTTCCGCTCAAGCGGCGCCCGTAGTCGTCAACTTCAGCGATATTGGTAACGGCGGTGCGGTGAATGACGGCACCGGCGCTCCAGTCATCTATACTCAGGTTCCGAACCAAATAGCGGCTGGCGCAGGCTCTGCACCAGCAGGTGGCGCGGACAATGGCGAACACGCGTTCATGAAGCTCAACG
Organism: Phycisphaerales bacterium; assembly: GCA_028288875.1. Taxonomy (GTDB): domain Bacteria; phylum Planctomycetota; class Phycisphaerae; order Tepidisphaerales; family Tepidisphaeraceae; genus RYN-431. Next base: position 10,684 of record JAQGHK010000064.1, read on the forward strand.
GTAACACCAATGGTACCGGCAAAGATAACACCTCTTTCATGGTGACTTCGGCTGGCACCACGGGTGTGATGAAGAATCTCGCACCAGGCACTGTTATCGACGGTTCCGGACTGTTCTCGGGCACGACGTCTGCAGACCCGGCAACTTCGGGCAGCAATCAGCAAAGCACCTTGGCGTTCTTTGATACGGCGACCAACGCGTCGTACGCCCCGTTCGCGAGCTTCGATGCCCCGCAGTTTACGGTCGGAACGCCGGGTTACATCGGCGTTAAATTTAACGCTGGTGGCGTTGGGCCGGTCGATTATGGGTACATTACGATTACCATGAACCATGATGCTGGTTTTGGTGGTACTGCACTTACGTACACAGGCAGCCTGACGTACGACGACACCGGCGCGGCCGTCACGATTCCAGGAGGGGCGACTCCCGAACCCGCTAGCCTTGCCCTGCTGGCGCTCGGTGCAGTCGGATTGCTCCGCCGTCGTTAGGACTGACTGGTAGACGCATTCATTTGTTGATTTTCAGGCCCCGCTCCCTTAACTGGAAGCGGGGCTTTGTTTTTCCCGATACGGATGGCAATGGAAGAATCCACCAGCGAAACCAACAAACCGCGGAAGCTTCTTCTGGTCGGTTGGGATGCAGCCGAATGGACCGTCGTACGCCCTTTAGTGAACGCCGGCCTCATGCCGAACTTGACACGGCTGATTGAAGGCGGTGTTTCTGGAAACTTGGCGGCCGGTCAGCCGCTTGTGTCACCGTTAGTTTGGGCGTCCATCGTAACGGGCAAACGCCCATACAAGCATGGTGTTTTGGGCACAGGCGAGCCACGGTCCGATAAATTAGACACGCGGCCGATTTCGTCACACGCGCGTTCGACGAAAGCCCTCTGGAATATCCTTTCGCAAAGTGGAAAACGCGTCCATTGCGTAAACGCATATGCGTCCGCACCTGCCGATTCGATCAACGGCGTGTTCGTCCCCAGAGAGTTTATTTTGGGATCAATCACTGCCGAAAGTGCACCGTTTTGCTTAAATGTCGAACCGGACTCCTTCGGCAAATCGCTCGAAGTGCTGCGCATTGCTCCGACCGACTTGGATGCAAGTCTTTTGCTGCATTTCCTGCCCAATGCAGCGAAGCTGAACGACCGTCGCGACCCACGCCTTCATATTGTTGCCTCCGCCTTGGCTGAAACTGCCACAACCCACGCGATCGCATGCGACATCCTGCAGCATCAGGAGTGGGATTTTACGGCCGTCACGTACACCGCGTTGGAAACGATTTCCCACGCGTTTATGCGATTTCATCCGCCGAAACTCGAAGAAATTTCGGGAGAAGAATTCAATGAGTTTGGTGACGTCGTTCAAAAAACATACCGCCTGTGCGACATGATGCTGGGGCGACTGGCTGAATTGGCGGGACCGGATGCGACTGTCTTGGTCGTTTCTGATCATGGTTTCGTGACGGGGCGAAGTCGTGCGTCGATGAAATTTGTGCGGGATGAGGCCGGTGCCATGGCGCTTCATCGCGGCCAAGGAATGTTTGTGCTGAAGGGGCCCTCTATTATTGCGGACGAGCTGCTGGAGGGCGCGACGGTCTACGATGTTGCACCCACAGTCCTGACGCTCTTTGGTTTGCCCTCAGCAGCGGACATGGACGGGCGGCCGCTCATGGAGGCATTGGTGGGACTACCAATGCCAGAAAGAGTCCCGTCTTGGGACTCGGTCGCCGGCGATAGCGGAATGGTTGGCCCTGAGCAGCTACCCGAAGTTGACGAATCGATCAGCTACCTCGCAGAGCTCGGGTACAAGGAAACACCCTCGCCTGACGCGCAACAGCGGTTGAACGCCGTTCGCGACGATATCGATTTCAATACCGCCAGAAGTCTTATCGACGCACGCAGGCCCGCGGAGGCGCTGCCGTTTCTTGAGCGGCTGGTGCGGTTGCATCCAGACAACCCTAATTACGCGCGATCGTTGTTCGAATCTTACATTGCCTGCGGCCGGCTCGACGATGCCCGCGCTGTCGTACAGCGTTCATGGGATCGCGGATTCCATGGAACGCTGCAGCACCTCGGTTTTGCGATGGTCGACGTGGCAGAAAATAGATTTCAGTCTGCTTTAGATCATCTGCGGCATGTGCAACCTGAAAGCATCTGCATGCCTGGCGTGAATCTTCTGATCGGCCGCGCATACCTTCGCTTGCGGAACTGGGAGGAAGCGGATCGGGCATTTCAGCAGGAAATCGCCGAATGGCCGGAAAATGCTTCCGCCCTCACCGGCCGTGCCGCGGTCGCATTGGAAACCGGAAAGTATCAGCCTGCCGCCGAAATTGCCCTTCAGGCGATCGGCCTGAAGACGGACTTTGCCGAAGCTCATCACGCCCTTGGCATTGCGCTGATGAAGTTGCACCGACCTCAAGAGTCTGCGATTGCGCTCCGAAGGTGCCTGCAA
>JAQGHK010000068.1 GCA_028288875.1 Phycisphaerales bacterium
ACTGCCTGCGGTCACCATCGGGGCGCGGCCGGCGGCGGCGGCCTCCTGCGATTCTCGCAGCTTCCGTGCCGCCTGCGGCGTGTAACGCTCCAAGTAGCCTACGAACGACGTGCCGTGGTCGTCCGCCGTGAACAGCACGGCTCGGACAGCCGTTTTGCCGTTGTGATCGAATGGAGGAACGCGGTCTATCCCATCGACAAAGGTCGTCTTACCGTCGTCATCGCTGTAGTACGCCTTCGTCAGCGCCGACGTGCTGGCGGGCTTGAGGACAAAAATGGCCCAACTGGCGGCGGCCAGAAGCATCACGCCGGCCACTACCCCGACGACAGCGGGTTTCTGTGCAATCGTTTCACGCACGCTCATATCACTCCGCTTGACGCGACAGTCTGCGTTCTTCACGGTCACTCGCATTTCGGCACCGCGCGGGTCTTAGCGCTGCACCGAGATTTCCTTGCGGGTGAGATTGCCGATCTGTCGCGACTCGACATGGCCGTCGACCGCCATGAGGTTGATCGTGGTGTTCTTCATGTGCCGGAAACGGAACACGCCCCAGTGGTAGCCGTCCTTACCATGGTCGTAATCGCGATTCTCGGCTTTCAATGTGGTAATGGTTTCGGGCACCACGTACTGGCTGTTGAGCGTGCAGGCTGCGGCATAGTCGGTCCAGGTCGCTACGGAGCCATCAGTGGGATTAGCGGGGGCCGGAAAATATCCCCAGCTTTCGTAGCCGCTGCGGCCGCCGTCCATCTGCAGCGCGACCGGGTCCGCCCAGGCATTCGGCGAGGCCGTATCCTGCGAGCCGCACCACATCATGAACGTGTCCGAGCTACGGCGTACCGAAGCGATCTTGTAGATGTCCGAGACCTTCGTGCTGGACCAGCTTCGCTTCGACCCGTAGGGATCGAGGATCGGGTACTGCGAATCGATGTACGCGAAAATCCGCGGGTGGCCGGTGTAATGGTTAATCTGGCTTTCGCGCCCGTAAGACGCGGCGTCCTGGACGATGGCGTCGGTGTCCTCGAACACCTTCGGGTACCGCAGCGCGGTTAGCGTATAGCCGGGGATATTGCTCGGCTTCTGCTTCATCATGATGGCGAGCGTGTCGCACCAGTACCAAGGCGCCGGTGCATCGGCCAGAAGTCCGGTGTAGCTGAGCATCGCACCCGTTTGGATGTTGCTGTCGACCTGCCCGTAAGGGGCAAAGCCCTTATTCTCCGACACGTAAATCTGAAGCATCTGCCCGATCGATCGCAGGTTGGAGGAGCATTTGATCAGGTTCGCCTGCTGCCGGGCGCGGTTCAAACTTGGCAGCAGAATCGAGATCAGCAACGCGATGATTCCGATGACAACCAACAACTCGACAAGAGTGAACGCTTTTCGCTGACGCATGACGACCTCCGCAGGAAGAATGTGCTTGCGACATGGAGCTCTCCGCCAGCCCACTTCGCTTCATCATATATATGACGAACTGCGACAAATGGTCAACGCGTGAAAGGTCACTTCATTTCTCGATTTTGCATGTAAGCATGTGCTCATTTTTCGTAAAACGAAGTCAAGTCCAGAATCAGTACAAGTATTACAAATTACTATTGGATATCGACTTATGCATTTGCCGCGGCTACGGCTGACCGTCGTCCCAGCCTTCTCAGGAATCTCTTCTGTGATGCTTTTGGCCGCCCCGGCCCCGGTTCAGCGTTGAACCTCTTTCGACCAGTGATATATATTACTGAGTTACCGGATCAGGACGACATGTCGCACACACTCACCCCAGCGAATCAGAAGCAGATCGCCGCCGAAGCGGGCGTGTCGCAATCGACCGTCTCGCTCGTGCTTTCGGGTCGCGGTTTGATCGCTCCGAAGACACGGCAGCGGGTGCTGGACACCGCCGATCGACTGAAATATCGCCCGAATCTGCTGGTGCACGGGATTCAAACCGGACGCACGAAAACCATCGGCGTGATGGCCCCGCCGTTCGACTCTTATTGGTCCCAGATCCTGTACGGCATTCACGACGTGCTCTCAGCGGCGGACCATGTGCCGCTGATGCTGTGGGCCCCGCACGACACCCGCAATCGATTTGATCGCGCCCGCCATGAAGCCAGTGAGTTGGACCAAATCCACCGCCTGATCGACCGCCGGGTGGATGGCGTGATTCTCTGGCCGCCGTTCGCCACGGTGTACGGCGACCACATTCAGGAATTCTCATCGCGTGAGCTGCCCATCGTCACGATCGACCACGAACTGCCGCCGGAGTTTCACGCCGCCTATGTCGGAAGCGACGAAAATGACGGCGGCCGCCTGGTGGCCAGGCACCTTTATCAGCTCGGCCATCGGCGTGTAGGACATTTGGCCGGGCCGGAATCGGAAACGTGGTCGCGGTTGCGCCGCGAAGCGTTTGAAACTGCCTTCTTGGGCTTTCCCGGTACGCAGTGCATCACGGTGGAGTGCACCCCGGGCATGCCGGAGCTTTCTATGCCGCAGGCCCGGGCATTGATCGGCAAAGTGCCCGACATTACCGCCATTTATGCAACCACCGACCTTCACGCCAAACTGGTCTACGCCGCCGCCGCCGAGCGGGCCCTGGTTGTGCCGGAAGACGTGTCGGTGGTGGGGTTTAGTGACGACGACTTTGCCGCGGGAATGACCCCGCCGCTGACGACGGTTCGGCAGCCCTCCTACGAGATAGGAGCCAAGGCCGCCGAGGTCGTGCTTCGACTCGTAAACGGCATTCGTCCGTCCGAATCGCCGAGCGAACGATTGCCGGTACTGCTCCGCGTGCGCGGTTCGACGACCGCAGTTTGCGAACGATGAATGGCCGTTGTTTTTTAAGACCGACGGCCGCTGGCCGATTGAAGTGAGGACCTGCTCATGTCCGTTGCCATGCCTGCCCCACGCCAAGTTGGTGCTGCCCGCGTCAACGCCGCGACTGACGCATTACCGAACATTCCATGGCAGGACCGCCCCGCCAACTGCGCCGACGTCCTCTGGCGATATGCGCGCAACCCGGTCATCTCACGGAGCCCATTCCCCACCGCCAACAGCGTATTCAACAGCGCCGTGGTGCCATTCAAGGGCAAGTTCGCGGGCGTGTTTCGCTGCGACGATACCGCCCGGCAAATGCAGTTGCATGTCGGCTTTTCCAACGACGGCGTCGACTGGACGATCAATCCCAACCGTCTTCACTTCGAAGGCGATGCGGACGTGACGGCCTTCGAATACGCGTACGACCCACGCGTGGTCTGGATCGACGATCGGTACTACGTCACCTGGTGTAACGGCTATCACGGCCCGACGATCGGCATGGGCTACACCTTCGATTTCAAAGCCTTCCACCAACTGGAGAACTCCTACCTGCCGTTCAACCGCAATGGCGTGCTATTCCCCCGAAAGATCAACGGGCAATTTGTGATGCTCAGCCGCCCTAGCGATTCAGGGCACACGCCGTTCGGCGATATTTTCCTCAGCCACAGTCCTGACATGATTCACTGGGGCCGACACCGGCACGTGATGGGGCGCGGCCAAGGATGGGAGAGCACCAAGATCGGTGCCGGCCCGATTCCCATCGAAACCAGTGAAGGCTGGCTGATGATCTATCACGGCGTTCTGACCAGTTGCAATGGATTTGTCTACAGCTTCGGGGCCGCCCTGCTGGATCTGGATCAGCCGTGGAAGGTGATTGCCCGTACGCGGCCGTACTTGATGAACCCGCGCGAGGATTATGAGTGCGTCGGCGACGTGCCGAACGTGACCTTCCCCTGCGCCGCCCTGCTCGACCGGCCCACCGGCCGGGTGGCAATCTACTACGGCTGCGCTGACACCGTGACCGGCCTGGCTTTCGGGAAGCTCGACGACATTGTCGCGTTCACGCGCTCTCACTCGAGCGTCTGAGGCGAATGGCAAAAAGCCGCGCGTTTGCTCGCGCGGGCACCTGACGCTCGCGCGAGCGCCTTCGGCGGCGGACTGTGGAGGACATTTTGCTTCAAATCAGCTTGCAGGTCGTGACGGCCTGCGCGGTGTTGCTTTCGATCGGCGTCGCGCAGGCTGCCGACACCGTTCAGGTCCGGCCACCGACCAGTGTGCCCAGCGCCTACACGGCGGCCGAATGGGCGGTCGACGTGGGGCGGACCTACGACAATCCCTACGACCCGAAGCAGGTCGCCGTCGACGCCGTCTTCATCGACGCGGCCGGGCGGAAGTTGGTCCAACCCGCTTTCTGGCGCACGGCACACGCCAACGTGCCGGCCGGTTTCTGCGTCCGCTTCGCCCCTGACAAGTTTGGCCGCTGGACGATGCACGTCGACGCTCACGATGATGCCGGCAAGCGCTCCTCGACCGAACAATCATTCGACGTGGCCGTGTCCGACCGCCCGGGATTGCTGCGCGTCGCCAACAACAAGCGCTACTTCAGATTCGACAACGGCCGCAGCTATTTCCCTGTCGGAATCAATCTCGCCTGGCCGCCCGGCGACCAGCGGGCCGAGTGGTACGAGCGCACGTTTGCGACCCTGGCCGAAAACGGAGGCAACTTCGCGCGGGTCTGGATGGCCCATACACCGGTGATGATCGAAAACGGCGCGACCGGCATCGGCCGGTACGACGACACCAACGCCGAATACTTCGACCGCGTTTTGGAAGCGGCCGATCGTTATGGCATCCGCGTGATGCTATGCATGGTCAACCACAGGGAGTTCCTCGTCCGCGACCAATGGGGCGACGCGGGCTGGCCGAAGAGCCCGTACAACGCCAAGAATGGCGGTCCGGCGACAAGGCCCGCAGATTTCTTTTCCGATCCGATCGCACGCAACGCATTCAAGGCGCGCCTGCGATACCAGGTCGCGCGGTACGCGGCCTTAGGCGGACTGGGCTTCTGGGAATTTTTCAATGAGCAGGAATTCGCCCGCACACCGGTTCCGACCGAGTGGAATGCCGAGATGACTGCATACTTGGCGGCACTGGACCCCTACCACCACCTGATCACCACGAGCGCCCATGTGCCGCCGGCGACGTATGCCCTACCGAATATGGCCATCACGCAGGCGCACCTGTATGGCGACGGGAAAACGGTCGACCTCGTGCCCGCCGTCACGTCGACCGTGCTCGATCACGCCCGTTTCGACAAGCCGCATCTGATCGCCGAGGCTGGCATCGACTCCAATGGGCCGGACACTAAGTATGATCCCAAAGGGCTCGGCACGGCATTTCACAACGAGATGTGGTCCGCCGCGCTCGCCGGCAGCGCCGGCGGCGCGCAGTATTGGTGGTGGGACAACTACGTCGAACCGAAAAACCTTTGGCGGGAGTTTAGGCCGCTGGCAACCTTTGCCAGCGAGGTCGATTTCGCCAGCCGTGACTTCCGCCCGGTCGTCGTACGCGGCCTGCACCACGCCAACGCGGTCGGCCGGAGCGACATGGTGATTCCCGCCGCCGGCGGCTGGGGAGTCACCGCTTCCAGGGAGCCGGTACCCGTTCCGCCGAACGGCCGCCCCGCCAAATCCCTTCCTAGTTACTTTTGCGGCCCGACGCACCAAGAGGAATATGTCCCGATCAATCTCGACATTGATCTGCCTGCCGACTCCCGGCTTACGCTGCACGCCGGCCAAGTGTCCGATTACGCCCTGCTACGCGTCCTGGTAGACGGGAAGCCTGTAGGCGAGATGCTGTTCAGTGCCACGCCCGGCACGCCTGGCACTGGCCCGGCCAAATGGGAGCCTGAAGCACGCGGCTACCGTGGGCCCGTCACCGAGCCGCAGTCACTCGCAAACCCCATTCCGGTCGGCAAGCACCGTCTGACTATTGATGCACTGGCCGGCGACTGGGTCACGCTCACCGGCATCAGCCTCGCCGACGCGATCGACAATCGCTACGCCAATCTTGACGCGATCGCTCTGCAAGACGCGGCCACGAAAGAAACACTCGCATGGATTTATGACCCGCGATCGAATTGGAAGAATGACCTTGAAGAACAATCGCCGTCCGTGCAAGGCGATGTAACCTTCGACGTCCCCAACGTCACGGACGGCTCGTGGAACGCCATTTGGTACGACACGCGTAAGGGCGGCGTCGTGAAAACCGACCACGTCACGGCCGGCATGGGCAAGCTCACGCTTTCGGTGCCCGCATTTACACGCGACATCGCCCTGCGGCTGACCGAAGTGAAGTGATCACGTGGCGCATGCTCGCCCAATTCTTGCTCGTGATGAGGAGAGGAATGACGTCAGTGAAAACAATCCTAGCCTTGCCACTGCTGTGCGCACTAGCGGCGCGCGGCCAGTCGATTACCGTCACGGCCGACCACGCTGATCGGGTGTACCGCGTCGGCGAGACGGCCACCTGGTCAATCAAGGCCGACGGCGTTGTCGGCGACATGGCTTTTGCCGTCCTGCCCGGCCAGGGTGAGCCGACAGCCAAGGGCGCTATCGCCGCATCGACCGACGCAACGACGTTCAAAAGCACGTTCGACAAGCCGTCCACCGTCCTTGTGAAAGTGACGGGTAAAACCGCCGAAGGCAAGGAGGTAATCGGCCTGGGCGGCGCGGTGGCTGGCGTCGACCAGATCGAGCCCTCGGCCCCGCGGCCGGACGACTTCGATGACTTCTGGATCAAACAAATGGAACGCTCCCGGGCGATCCCGTCGAATCCGCGACTGACAGCGGGCAACGCCGAGAAGCCCGCCGTGCAGTACGCGCAAATCACGATGGATCATTGCGACGGCAGCCACGTGCAAGGCCAGGTTGCGCGACCGGTAAAGGGCGACCAATTTCCGGCCATCCTGCAAACGCAATGGGCCGGCGTGTACGCTTTGGACAAGCACTGGGTCACAGACCGCGCCGCCGACGGCTGGCTGGCACTCAATATCGAACCGCACGACCTGCCGATCGACCGGCCTGCTGAGTTCTACAAGCAACAGTTCGACGGCCCGCTGAAAAACTATTGGGCCATCGGCAATGACAGCCGCGAGACAAGCTATTTCCTACGGATGTATCTCTCATGCATCCGCGCGATCGATTATCTCAAAACGCGCCCGGATTGGGACGGCAAAACGTTGGTTGTGTTCGGCGGCAGCCAAGGCGGTCAGCAGGCGCTGGTCGCCGCCGCGCTGTGCGAAGGGATCACCGCCGTGATGGCCGACGTGCCCGCAGGCTGCGATATGCTTGGCCCCAGCGTCGGCCGCCGAGGCGGGTGGCCGCAGTGGTACGACTGGACGCGCGGTGTTGACGGGCACACCCCGCTGGACGCCGAAAAGGTCCACCAAGCCAGCCGTTACTTTGACGTGGTGAATTTCGCTTCCAGGATCCGTTGTCCTGCGCTGATCGCCACGGGGCTGATCGACGACGTCTGCCCTTCGACGGGCGTGATCGCGGCGTACAACCAGATCCACTCACCCAAGCGATTGGTCCTGATGGTGGACGCCGGACACCAGAGTGTGAAAGAGTCGCACGCGCCATTCGACCACCTATTGTGGCAACAGTGGCTGCCCGTCTTAGTGAAAGGTCAACTGCCTCCGACAACACCGTAGCGGCGGGAAAGCCCATTCGTCGCGCCACGGAGAACGGCCCGATAGCCAGACCGCTCGACGTCCGATGCAATCAAGTCGACAAGGCGGTAGAGTTTCCCAAACTCTTTCGAACTTTCGCCGGGAGATGACCTGCTCCGATCACGCCGCCACGTATCCAATTCAAACGGTTCGACGATGCGCCGTCCTTCCCCGTCACCAGCTCTCGCGGGCCCAGATCGCACATGCGAGTTGATGCAATCGGGACTGCATACATAGCGACCACATCCGTGGCTATCCTAGCGCATGACATCGGACTCGAAACGGAGTGAGCGGATCGCAACTGCAATTTGTAGTGGTCGTCGCTTCGTACCCTCATGCTTCGACATCGCTAGGACTTCCGAACAGGCCGGGCAATCACACGACGTCTGCCTAAGCCACTGAATCATCAGAAGCTCGTTTCCCGTCGTTCTTTGGAGAAGTCGCCAACTGGTGCAAGTCCGATTTCGACATTGCTTTGCGTTTCTTCCTGATCCCGAATGTTGGCGCGCGAAGCGGCGGTGGGTTCTAAGAACCCGCGGCCCTTGGTTCGGCGGGCGCTCGAACTCGTTGTCCTCGAAAACCAGATCGGCAAGCAAAAATTTACAAATGCTCCCGATTATAATGGCACTGTCCGTTTTCCCCGGATACACCACAGCGGTCGTACACGTCTAAAGGGTTCGTCAGAATTTTGTCGTCGCTCCTGGGAGGGTGTAGTGCTGAGCACGTGCCCCAGTACCGCTTTGCGGACATTTTGTCCCTGCGAGGGCCGGGCGGGTTGCGCTCCCACTTTCCCCAGGTCATTTCTTTTCTGGAGGTGGGTATGAAGCGGAAGAATGAATCTGTATCGGCGTCGCGAGCCCGTCAATTGCGTGAGGCTTGCAGTGTTCGGCCCCTGATTCAGGCGTTGGAGGGACGCCGGCTATTCGCCTCGACGTTGGACGTCATCGGCGGCGTGCTGACCTACAACGGTAGCGCGGTCAACAATAACCTAACGGTGTCGGTAAGCAGCCCCTCAGGTGCCGGCAGCTACACCCTTAATGATACCGGCGAGACGATCACGGTGACCGTCGCCGCGCAGGGGCTCGGTGCCACGGGCAACGGGACCAACACCGTTGTAATTCCCGACGGCGCAGTCAATTCCATGCTGATCGACACGGATGGCGGGAATGACGTCGTCAATCTCTCGTCAACCACCGACAACATCAGCGTCAATACCGCCATCGGCGTGCCGGACACCCTGAACGTCGGCGCGTCGGGCAATGTGGACGGTCTGCTCGGCGACATTTTCTTCCAAGACACCGGCGGCGTAGGCAATCTGGTCGTCAATGACTTCAACAATCCCAATGCCAAGATCATCAATATCACTAGCACCCAGACCACCGGCCTGCTGCCGTCGGGTCACACGCTGAATTACGGGCCCGGCGTTAACCAGATCGATGAAAACTTCGGCTTCGGCGGAAATACGATCACCGGCAATCTGCCCGTGAACGACAGTCTCGACACGCTGAACCTCAACAGCGGCGACGCGAGCGACTCCGTCACCCTGGTGGCGGTCAACGCCGGGTTAACGGTCAACGTGCAGACCGAGATCGGCGGCGCCGACGCCACGGTGATTGGCACCGCCGGCTCGACGGCCGCAATCCTCGGCTTCGTCACTGTAACCGACGCCGGCGGCGTCTCGACGGTGACGGTGGACGATTCGGCCGGGTCGAGCAACCGCGTGGTCACGCTGACCGACACGACGATCACTGGCCTGACCGCAAACCCCATCACCATCCAGCCCGGCATCACCACGCTGAAACTTAAGACCGGCTCCGGAACGGACAGCATCACAGTGAATCAAACTGTGGCAAGCGACTTGGGCACGCTCAACATCGACGCCGGCAGCGGCACCGACACCGTGGCCATCCTGGCCATCGCCGATACGGGGGTGACGATCAACACGGACACCGCCATCGGCGTGCCTGACCACACCTACATCGGCAGTGCCGCTGGCGACGGAACCGGCACCACGGCAAACATTCTGGGTACGATCAACGTCACTGACAGCGGCGGCGTCGGCGATCTGGTCGTCGACAACGGTGCGGAAGCGTCCGCCCGTACATACGGCATCAATGCCGGGCAAATCACCGGTGCCACCGGCACGGGCGCAAGCTCGGTGAGCTACGGCGCGGGCATCACAGACGTCACCGTGTATGGGGGCTCTGCTTCCGACACATTCAACGTCACGCCGGAAAACTCCGTAGCGCTTCACATCAATGGCGGCGATCCCGTCAGCCCCGCCTCGCCGGGCGACCGGCTCAGTCTGGCCTTGGCCGGCGTTACCGATCCGTCGGTCACCCGCGCCGGCGATGACGGGACGGTCACCTTCGGGAACCGGGCAACCCTCACCTATACCAGCATCGAGTCCGTGCAGAACGGCATCTTCACCTTCAGCGCCAGCGACTATGTAGTCAACGAGAACGGTGGCGGCGTCATCGTCACCATCCAACGCGTCAGCGGTACCAGTGGCCCTGCCAGCGTCAGCTTCTCGCAGACCAACGGCACAGCTGTTGCCCCAAGCGACTACACGCCGCAGGCGCTGACCCTCAACTTCGCCAATGGCGAAAGCGTCAAGAACATCTTCATCCCGATCGTGAACGATTCGGTCCATGAGCTCACGGAAACGTTCAACCTTCTTCTGGCCAACGGCGTGAACGCCTTGGTGGCGAACGACCCGCCGTCCACCGTGACGATCCTCGACAACGACCCGGTTTCGCCACCGTCCTCGGCGTTGAAGGTTAACGACGTTTCGGTCACTGAGGGGAACAGCGGCACGAAGACGCTGACCTTCACCGTCACCCGCACCGGCAGCACCGCCGGTGTGAGCACAGTAAATTATGCGACCAGCAACGGCACGGCCAGCAGCGCTAGCGACTACCTCGCCAAGAGCGGATCGCTGACGTTTACGGCGGGACAGACGACCAAGACCGTCAGTGTCACAATCAAGGGCGACACGACGATCGAAGCCAATGAGACGTTCTTCCTCAATCTCTCAGGCGCGACCGGCGCGACTATCAGCGACAACAAGGGGATCGGCACGATCATCAATGACGACAGCTACCCGAACGTGACGCCGAAAGTCTTCATCGGCGATGCCAGCATCTTTGAAGGCAACAGCGGCACGCGAACGATCACGTTCGATGTCACGCTTGATCAGCCGACCAGCAAGACCGTGACGCTCAACTATGCGACGCTGAATCTCACCGCCACTGGCGGGACTGACTACGTCATCAAGAGCGGAAGCCTCACCTTCACCCCCGGGCAGGTGAGCAAGACGATTACGATCACCATCAAAAGTGATACGGCT